>WRNQ01000067.1 GCA_009776565.1 Synergistaceae bacterium
TATGGAACGAACCCCTTTTAATTCAAATCCTTCTGTTGATTCCGCTGTTTGTTACGCTGTTAAATAGCCAAAGGCGAGCGGCGGGAGCAAAGCCCCCGCCCTACTTTTGTAACGATGATATTGTCCTTTCCGGAGCGGTCTGTTTTATTTTTTTAAAGTTTTTTTCTTAAAATCTTCCGCAGGCTTGTAATTCGGGTTTATCGTAAGCGCCCTATCAATCCAACTAAGGGAGTCATCGTTATTTTTGAGCTTTTGAGCGGTAACTCCCGCCCAGTAAGCTGCAAGGTAATTTCCTCTGTATTCGTCCGCCATTTCGCAAAAATCAGCATACGCCTCCTTGTATTTCCTGCTGTTATATTTGTTAATAGCGTTACGTTGTCTTATGCCAAGCATATTTACAGTCCCCGGATCTAAATCATAAGTCTGTATGACTTTTGCGTCCGTTGAATTGTCGGGATCAAATCCCGGAATCGTCTTTCTTCCTCCCGTCTGCGCCGGAACGTTTTCGGGCTCGCTATCGCTGTTTATGTTAGCGATTTGGTTAAACCTGTCATCCGCAGTATCTACTACCAGAGACGTCGATTGATCACTGTAACCAACATTGCTATCGTCAATAGCGTCGTCTTCTCCAAACATCTGATCAAATGTTTTGCTTGAAGCCGCAGGTCTTGAAGATGCAAACTTCATGTTTTTTGCTTTAGAAGCATTTATCGGTTCAATTTTGTCCCCTCGCTGTATCATTCTGGACTCGCTTGGAGGAGCTACTGTGCATGTGCTGTGAGAGCTTGCGACATCTTTAACCTTTATGACCGCAAGAGGTATTTTCTCATGGCCTATTATCTCATTGTTCATTCCACGAAGCGTTCTTCCGTCAGCATATACTAAATATAGAGCGCCTTCCTTAGCTCCCATGGTTGAGCCTATATCAATAACAACTCCATCAGAACTCATTGAGATGACATAAGAGCTTTCACCTCCAATAGATCCGCGTATCTGGTGAGCCAGCCGCTCAACAGCATCCGCTATTGCCCGGGCCTGAAGTCCACCAAACTCTGACTCCGCATAACTAAAACCCATTATGGAAACTGCGCTGGTAGAGTTTGATGACATTCCGGTCTCTGAAAGAGCCAGTACTATCTCGCTTGTAGCGACGTCCACTATACGAATATCTATTGTAGCTATTGCTTCGTGGCTTCCTCCTCCTACAGCCACGCCCCCAAAACCCCTTATAGGAATAGGAATTCCAACAGCGGACGCTTTTTCGCTCAGTTCAGTGACCGCGCCCAATATCATGTACTGCAGCCCTTTTATTCTTCCTATTTCTACTGCGGTATCCATGTCAACCAGTCCTGACATATTAAACCTTAATTCTTCGCCTATTGCCTTAATTTGTTCTCGTTCAAGTATCGAAATGGATTTTGAATTAGCAAGAGAACGTGTCAACAAATCCGTGACAATCGAAGCCTGAGTTTGAGAAACTCCGGGCGCCTTGCTTTCAAATCCAACCATACCCAATCTAACTCTTTCAGCTGCTTCCACGCTCAATGCCTGCGCAATCACGATAAAAAGCGCTAAAATTATAATANNCGAAATGAATCGCCTCATTCACTTGACCTCCTGTAATATTTACGCTGGAAATAAAAAATTTCCAGTTATTTCTAGTAAAAAATTTCTTTCATAGTTTTTGCATGTTTTATGACGGAATCTCTGGTTGCAGCCGCCAGTATCCCGCCTGTCTTACCTGCTCCAAAAGCGCCAAACGCTGTNACGGCGCCNCCAAGCGTTTGATTNGAAACTCCCTGTTCAACTGCTGCATATACTACNTCGCTGGTTGTATTNTCAATTATACGAATATCNAAAGTTACATATGCCGTATTNGAAGCTAATGCTCCGATTACGCCCGGCACGTAAATCGCTCCTCCGCTTGTATTATAGTAGTAAAGCGTTACAGCNCCCGTCATCGTATACTCAGCGCCTTTAATTTTACCAAGTTCCGGGGCTGTCGACTCATCTACCAAACCAGACTGCCCAAGCAGTATTTCATCCGCTACATAATTTAATTTTTCTCTTTCCACCAAATTAAACAACCTGGTTTTGAAAAGTTCCGTTGTCATCATCTCGGTTATTGCGGCAGCCGGAATCCGGCCATCGGTTTTATTGTCAAACTCGCGCACTGCCAGTCTCGGTCTGTCAAACATCGGCGACGCAAACGCGCTTCCTGCTATAAGAAGCAAACATATGAACGCGCTCAAAACAACAACAATTTTGTTTTTCATGTCATTCACTCCACCATTTTTTTCACTGCCGATTTTGCGGCGGCTTCTATTGATTTTTGAGCTGCTTCGTCAGGAGTATAACCAACTTGTTTCCCCATTACAGTATCTGCGTAAATCATTTGTCCGCCGGAACTCATCACCATTATAGCTATTGAAGAAGTGCCCGTGTAAAGCTGAAACTCGTTTAGCACTGGTCTTCCGGCTTTAAGCTCTGCTGTTACCATCGTGCTGAAGCCATATTGGCTACTCAGCTTCATTATAGCGTCGACATTACCGTCAAGCGCTAATGCTGCCGCCTTGTTGCGCCGTATCGCAGCCAATGTATCCGGATCCACCACTTTGTATCCTTTTGCAATCAATTCTCTCGTCAAAATGGCGGCTACAGACGCCGCGTGCTGATCNGACGGGCCTATTGCCAATACCGCTATCGAGCCTTTTTGAGGAAGCGCGGCAAACGCGGAAGAACTTATCACAAGCAGTGAACATAAAATTGCCGCAATGACCAGATATTTGAAAAGAGCATTGTTACTTTTCATCATTTTCATTTTCAATTTCAATGTCAATTTCTCCTTCCATCAATTTATCGAGAGGTATGTCAACCTGCAAAAAGTAAAGACTATTCTTTATTTTTTCAGAATGAATCACAACCCCAGCAATATTTCCTGATATTTTATATCTTTTGCTGTTAAAATTTGTGTCATTTAAAAGTTTTTGGCGCAAAATCAGAAGGTTCCGCCTGGCATCGGTTAATGCTGCTCTTCTGCCAAGCAACCTTCCCTGTGCCGTATCATCCGGAATACGACCTACTCCAGCCGCCGTTGCAATATTCTGATCCCATAATACACGCCCTGAGCTTTGCGTTCCGTAGAGCATCTGCATATCAGGCGCGCTAATATTCCTTTCACCCGCAATAAGTTCAGGGACAACGACATATTCGGAAGAAAGGTATACTAATGCAAACGCAAACGATATACTGATAAATAGAATCAACATAGAGCTAATATTGAAACCGTAGGGTTTCCTGTTTTCTCTTACAACATCTGTTTGATTTGCTTTTACTATGTCCAGGTTTTTACCATTATTAACGTGTCTAATTATCATCACTTTCCGTTTCCCTCAACTAAACCTGAGGACAAGTCGTTTATCTCGTAGCCAAGGTCAGATAATATTGAAGCTATATCTTCCGCATTTTTATCGGACACAACATCCAGTTCCAGTTTTCTTTCCCTAAACAGTCTCTGATATACTCCTGTCACCCCGGATACCTCCTGAAGATTTTCCTTCAGCGCCCTCGCATCATTGAATGATAAGTTCGATATCCTTACTTTTATTGTTCTTCCGGGTATCCCGCCGGCCGAACCGGATATTAAAGCATAAGCTATTTTATTGACAATGCTGTTACTTGCCTTTTCCGCCGCTATCTTCAACCCCTTTATTGCTCCGTCCTCTGCCGAAACACCCTTGCTTCTCTCTTCGAACGTTTCCGATCCAAGCTGATACGCCGTACCCGACAGTACTGCTTTCAATTGAACGGTGCTTCTCACACCGTATATATTGACTCCCGATACTTTCTGAGTTGTAAACGCACTTCCATACGCCTTGCCATATATTAACACATCAGCTTGAAAATCCCTTGCTATCTGACGGTATGCTTCCGGGTCATTCTTCGCATAAACAGCGTTCAGATCAATATCTTGCAGCATTGCCGCCTGAGCCGAATCGACAAGAAGATATCCGGCTTTCTCAAAAACTCTCATGACTTCGCTTTCAGTAGTTGAAAGGTACGAGTTTTTATCGGATATTCTCTCATCTATCAACACCATCAAACGCGGATTTCCCAAAGCGTCAAGCACAGCAGGACCAAGTACCCCATCCAAGGCCGCCTGTCCCACCTGGCATATAGCCGTAATGTAAAGTATTCCGTCTTCTCCAGCCTTCTCACTTATTATATCAAATTTTTTTACTATACCTGTCGTTTGAGAGAAAACTTTGTCCTTCACTACCTCATAATTGTTCATTTCGGTTATCCCCGTAACATAGGCGCCAAGAGCTTTCTCCAACGCATCTCTGTACGCCGATCGTTTGGCTTCTTCCCTGGCTTCATTCATAGCTGCATTCACAATGGGCGCGAACCCTTCAGCTTCGACAGTTATAAGATCACCCTTCATCTGTACCGCACTGTATGCGGGCGCCCACGATAAGCTTACAGCAAAAAGCAAGGCAATAAACAACAAAATATATCTTTTTTTGGGCGTTTTCATGAATTTAGCCTACCATCTATATTATTGTACTATTAATAATACTTTACATTCCTTACGGAAATCGTAAGAGCTTCCGCGAACCATAGAAGCCGCAGAATTCGGAATAACTATATCAACATTACCGGTTGCCAGCCTGACTGCTTTTGTAGAGATTGGATTAGGCGCAACGTGTATCTCGCCCTTTGCATAGTTTATATTGTTATAATACGCGCACATGCCTGACTGCAGGTAAGAAGCCTCATTAACGAACTCAATTCCGTAAACCGCCCTTCCGCTTTCATCAAACACTCTGAACGTCATTGCGGGAACAAGAGGAAGGTGCCTCACGTCAATTATTAATCCGGTATATTTAGCTGTTTTTTGAGGAGCAGGCTGTTTCTTTTCTGTCTCTATAATAACTTTATCAACTTGAATACTTGGAGTTACTATAGCGCGCACTTGAGCCAGCTTTATTCTTCCTGTTACTGTAAATGCTTCTCCATCCCACTCGCCGTCAAGAACTTCCACATTTTTGACGACTCCATTTACTTCAGTCCGGACTCTATCCTCCGCCATGAAATCATCCATAACAGTTCTTGAGTCTATTTGAACGCCGTTCAGGAATTCAAGCAGATTCCTTTGCAGGTCAACTATGGCGCCTCTTCTCGCCAAAGCTCTGGCCTGAGCTCCACTGGAACCTTTCGGCGCAACCGCCATACCTGTGGCCTCAATGTAATTCTGCGTCCAATCGACGAGTCCTCTTTCTTTTTTCGTCACCACAGAGTCCAGTTCATTTTGCGTCGCCATCGACTCCATTTCGGCTGCAAACGCAACCGCAAAACTGCAAATCAAAAACACTACCGTTAAAACAATTATGTTACTTTTCTTCATTATGATACACTCCCTTGCTATTATGCACTTAATTTTTTTGTCTTTTATTTTTTGTACTTTTCAACTATCCCGATTATCTGAACAAGCTTTAACCTGCCTGTTACGGTATAAGCTTCTCCGTCCCATTCTCCTTTAAGAAGCTCGACATTTTTGATGGCGCCGCTGATTTCTGAGCGAACCCTGTCATCGGCCATAAATTCGTCCATAGTCGTTCTGGCGTCAATTTGAACTCCTTTTAGATATTCAAGCAAATTTCTTTGCAGGTCAACTATAGCGCCTCTTCTTGCCAAAGCTCTCCCCTGAGCTCCTTGCATCCCTTTAGGCGCAACCGCCATACCGGTAGATTCAATATACTCCTCTGATAAACTAAAAATATCCTTCTCTTTTTCCACCGGAACAGGAGCTGCAAAAGCTATTGTTAAACCGCAAAGTAAAAACACGGTTGATAAAACTATTATATTTATCCTTTTCAATTTAATTCCCCCACTTAATCAAAATATAAATAAAAATAAAACCCTTAATAAAAATTAAACCATTCAACATAAAATATTTAATTTCATCATTTCCTCAAATAGTATTTGAATTGTTAAATTAAAAAAAATGTGATATCCTTCCGTAAACATAAATTATAACAAGTTCGGAGGAAAAATGGAATTAAAGCAGCTGGTAATTTTCTTGCGTGTCATTTCTGAGTCTCCCTTTCTTATTATTTTTTTTGTTTCTTTCTCCTATATTTTTACATCAAAATTATGGAGAAAATTTGTTAAAACCGTCGCTTTTTAAAGCGGCGTTTTTTTATTTTAATTTTAGGAGGTTATTATATATGGCAAAAAAAATCCTGTATAGAATCGAAGATACACCGTCTTTTCCCATAATGGTATTGGCGGGCGCCCAGCATGTCTTAACCCTGTTTGGCGCTACTACTCTTGTACCTTTAATTTTCGGTCCTGCCATGGGCATGGATAAGCTCGAAACAGGTTTGCTTATTTCTTGCGTTTACCTGGCGATGGGAATCAGCACTCTTATTCAGACTCATCCGAAGCTTGGATCAGGGTTGCCAATAGTGCAAGGATCAAGCTTCAGCTTTATTCCTCCGGTGATGACAATAATAGGGGTGTATCATGCACAGGGACCGGATGTGATTATGCAATATCTTGGAGGCGCCCTTATTGTTGGGGGGGTAATTCTTGCGCTTCTTGGCTATTCCGGTATTATTGGTCATATCCGGAAATATATAACTCCTGTAGTAATAGGCCCAACGATAATGGCGATAGGTTTTTCTCTCGCTCCAACCGCTGTTGACGCGGCATCCGGCTATTGGCCTGTGTCGCTCATGGTATTTGTGCTGATAATATTTTTTAGCCTCATAAGCAAAAATAAATACGCCAATATTTTCGCAATACTATCAGCAGTAATAGTGACTTATTTAGTTTGTTTCGGACTTTCAATATCCGGCGTTTTTAGTGAAACGCATCCGGCTTATATTAACCTTGACGTTGTAAAGGAAGCGACATGGCTCCGGGAATTCAGGACTATAGCATGGGGATGGGGAATACCAAAATTCAGCGCTCTCGCAATAGGCGCTATGCTTGCCGGATTCTTTGCCGTCATGATTGAATCTATTGGAGACTATCACTCATGTTCTTATTCATGCGGAGCAGACGATCCGGACGAGAAAACAATAGCGCGCGGTATAGGAGCTGAAGGGCTTTGCTGCGCTCTTTCCGGCGGTGTTTTCGGAGGAATCGGAACCACTTCATACACTGAAAATATCGGGCTTATAAACATGACGGGAGTTGCTTCAAGAAACGTTGTCCGTACAGGCGCCGTCTTGCTCATAATAATGAGTTTTGTCGGGAAACTTGGAGCGCTGATAGCAACGATGCCGGGCGCAATTATCGGAGGCGCTTATATAGCCTTATTTGGAACAATTGGCGCCCTGGGAATCCAAGTGCTTATGAGGGCGGATATGAGCAGCCAGAGGAATATACTGATAGTTGGCTTTGCGTTCCTGATGTCTCAGGGGCTTCCGGGTTGGGTCGACGCGAATAAAGCCCTGTTTATGCCCGAAGGCGCAAGCACAATTATTACCACCATCGGAGGAATGATATGGGCGCTGCTAAAAACGCAAATGGCAGTAGCCGGGCTTTGTGCCGCCCTCTGTGATAATCTTGTCCCGGGAACCCCTGAAGAACGCGGAATAAAAACGTAGGGACAGACCTGCGCGTCAACGTCACTTTGATAAGAATAAAAGCAAAAGCAAAGAAATCTCTCACAGAGGCGAGAGAGGACACAGAGAGGAGAAAGAGAGGGGAAAGAGAGGAGAAAGAAAGAGGCGGGCCGTCCGATTTTCTAAATGATGGTTTTGCGGGACACCGTGGATGCCGTCCAAAGTGTGTTACGTGGGATGATATCAAGATCGTCCCACATATTTTTGATATTCGTGCAAGTTTATGATTTAATACTGGCGTTAAAATCAAATCGGAGGTGGCTACTTGGCGTTACCTGTTGGACTTTATCTATGAACAGCGGCGCCGTGCGTGTGTAACGCCCCTGAGCATTGTAGGGGAGGCAACTGCGTGTAACGCCCCTGAGCGCGTGCGCGACCAGCTTACCGGAAAGATCCCGTTAGAGGTCGCCCGTTTTTATAAACCCAGACCTGAGAAAGCTCTTATTGAACAAAGCCGAAAGCGTGTCGCAGCCGTATTCAATGAAGAACTCGCATCGCTTTACTGAAATGTCGGGCGACGCATAAATGTCGATATACTAAACTGTAATCGTGCTGAGTATGGTAAGCATATTTTACAGACCCTTTCGGAGCAGTTAACTTCTGAATGGCAAAGGCTGGAGCCATCAGCAACTACGCCATTGCATACATTTAGCAGACACTTTTCCTGACGAGGAGATTTTCTCCGCATTGCGGAGAAAATTGATTTGGACAAATGTAATTGTACTTACGTTGGCTTGAGAAATATGAGATGACAGAAGGAGAGAACCTTCCTATCGGATTGATTCTCTGTTCGGGGAAAAACGAAGATCATGTCGAGTTAATGCAACTAGACAAAAGCAATATACGTGTTGCGGAATACTTGACGAAACTTCCTGATATGAAGCTTCTTGAAACTAAGCTTAAGCAATCAATAGAGCGGGCAAAATACCGTTTACATCAGGCTATCGAAAACGAAAGCAATTCTGAATAGAGGATGTCCGCCCCTCTTTTTACGGACAGTAGGAGGCTCAAACCGGACCGACAGCGTGGATAGTATCATTATATAGTCAATAACAATTAGTCAAAAATAAAAGCAAAAGCAAAAGCAAAAGCAAAAGCAAAAGCAAAAGCAAAAGCAAAAGCAAAAGCAAAAGCAAA
>WRNQ01000068.1 GCA_009776565.1 Synergistaceae bacterium
GTTGATAATACTTCCAGATTGTTTGAATTCATTCAACTTATACTGTTAAATGCAAATAAACGTTCGCTTGAAGAAATATCCGGGATGGAAGAAGGACTTGGCGGCCTTTTTGCAAGGAATATAGAAAAAGCTGAATCGTACGATGATTTTATTGGCAGATGCGTATGCGCCAGGTATACGAGAAGCAGGCTGCAAAGGCAGGTAATGAAGATTCTGCTTGGAATAGACAAATGGACCGATTCAGCTATACAGCGCGGTGGCGCCAGATATGCGCGAGCGCTTGGTTATAACAGCGAGGGGAAAAAATATTTAAGGGAGCACTCCAAAACCGCTAGACTTAATATCGTTACGAGGCTTGCAGCGGTAAAAGAACCGCTGGGCAAAAAAATAGCCCAAATAGAATTCAGGGCGTCAAGGCTTTGGGAATTGATTTCCGGCAGCCGGACAAAACTTCGCGAAGCCGATACTAAGCCGATAGATTTCAGTTAGGGAAGACGTATCCAACGCCTGCGCGGGAGTAGTCATCCGCTTCTTGAGCGAAGCGGGTTCGCGTTACCGCTCAATGAGTTCGTCCATATTGACTTCCGATTGAACAAGACCGGCATACTTACCCGGTTTCACGCCATAAGTTGTAATCATTGTCAGATGAAGCGCTTT
The DNA here is from genome assembly GCA_009776565.1 of Synergistaceae bacterium. The sequence goes on from WRNQ01000068.1 coordinate 658, forward strand.
ACGCGTTTTTGTCTCACTGCGGAACACTTCGATTTTTCCGCGTAGCGCAAGGTCATGGGCGCGGTCAATTTCAAACGGCGCTTTTGAGAATTTTATTTCGCAAAGATTGATGACTCTGTCCGCTCTGTCAATGACAAGATCTATCTGGGCGCCTTCACCTTCTCTGCGGCTTATCCACGAGGAAACGTCTGAGTGAACGCCTGATATTCCAAGCGCTTCTTTTATCTGCACGATGTGCGCGAGGCAAACCTGTTCAAAAGCATAGCCGCTCCACGCCCGGTGGCCGGCGTTGTCCGCGTATGAACTCCAGTAATTCTCGCTGTCGGTTTTGCGGATAAACGTGAGATGAAAAGCGACGAACGGATCCGCAAGATGATATAACGCTCCATTTTTCCCTTTCCCAAACGGTTTGTATTTTCGGATAAAACCACATTCCTCAAGTTCAAGCAGGATTCTTGTCAGGTTCCCGCCATTTCCGAAATTTATGAGGTTAGCGATTGNCTCGCGCGTCGTANCTTGCTTTTTNGTATGCAAAACTTCCAGAACTTCTATATATTTAGCCGGATTAACAAACAGCGTATCCATCAGCCTGTCAAATTCGTATCGGAGCGGCGCTGCTTCCGAGAAGCAAATTCTATCCACATTCAGCGCAAGGCTGTACCGTTTCTCAATCAAATGCATATAATATGGAATCCCGCCGAAGATCATATAGCTTTCTATCAGATCCTGTGTATTCATGGCGACTCCTCTGCTATTGTAATACTCTCCGCACTCTGCAAGCGTGAATGGTTTTAACGAAATCTGCTGAGTTGTCCGATTATAAAGACCGCCTTTGTTCCGGAATATTTTCTTTGTTACCCATGAGGTTGCCGACCCACATACAATCAGCATGATATTTTTTTGACCGGATGCCCAGCCATTCCAGAAATTCTCAAAAGCCGGAACGAAGTCGGATTTTTTATTATCCATCCATGGCATCTCGTCAATGAATATCAACAGTCGATCCTTAGTATTTTCATTTGTAATCAGTGCGCGTAAAGCGTCAAAGGCGTCGAACCAACTATCCGGAACATCGGCGCCGCCATCTTTCGGAATCCATCCGTGTTCACGCAGCGATTTAGCAAATTCGGTCCTCTGCTGCCGCGCATTCCTGTTTGCAATACCCGTATAGCAAAAAAAGAAATCATTCTGAAATGTTTCACGCACTAAAAATGTCTTTCCGACACGGCGGCGACCATATATAACCACAAACTCTGATTCTCCGCTTAAAGCAAGTTCATGTAATATCCGCGTTTCTTCTTTTCGTCCAATCATACCGCATCCCCTTAAAATATATAATGCTGAAATATTATAATAAATACCATATTCCAGCATTATATAATATGCAGTATTCTGAGTCAAGTTATATTATTACAGCAGTTATTGATATCATTACATTATTGTAAAAATATTAGATGCTGAAATATGGTATACAATACCACATTTCAGCATCTAATAAACGATTGCTAATTACCACTTTAGTAATAGCAAAGCTTGAAATACCAAGACCTTCTGCGAAGTTTTAAATTTCAGATAAACCGAGCGACAAGGTATAGCAAAAAAGCTATGAGTAAAAGCATGCCACCCAGAAAAAGATTTGTTGAATTAAAAAATTTTGCAAATGGATTTACTTGTGTTCGTTGAAGAGCATCTGTCTTAAGCATTATTTCTTTTTGTAAATTCAATACTCCGCTTATTTCGTCGCTTATTTTCATTATGACAACGCATTTACCGCTTTCCAATTCTTGCACAAGAGTGACAGGAAACGAAAGAGGTTTTCCTTCCGCGCGAACATGATCAATTACCTTTTTTGCAATATTATTGGTTTCTTTTATTGATACATGCACAAAATCTCCAATACTTATTTTTGAGACAGGACATCCGTTTACCGGGTCTATTACAGGCTCGCACATGAGGGGAACTCCGCCAAGATTAATTATTCCCATAAGGTCCCTGAAATCTTCTTTTTGGTTTTTATCGGAAGATGACTCTTTATCACGCAGGAGACCTCCGCTTTCGGCTCTGCTTTCCCCAAATATTTCGGCTTCAATCCGTACCTCAACAAGGTAGTGCAACGAATTTTCCAGTGCCTTTCGTATTTCAGTATAAACAAACTCTGTATCGTCAATGTTTTTATAAAGATACTCCTTAATGTTGCTACTAAGTGACTTCTCCACAACAGGCATCAATTTTCCTGATGAATCTTTATCGTAAGTTCCGATTTTATTCATTTCTCTGATAAAATCTTCCCATCTGTCAGAGATACTTGAAATTGGTTCTTTGTTTGAGCGGATTGCCCAAAGTTCACGAAAAATTACTTTTCCGGTTTCTCCTCTGTAAATTATGCAGAAAACGCCTGCATTATCTGCCTTGGGGGTGTAAAATACTCCTTTGATAGCTACATAGGACAGCTCTTCTTCCTGTGAAATAGGTCCAGAGCCCTCTTCCGAAGATTGCGATTCTTCCTGCGAGCTTTGAGCCTCATCATTGATTGAGGTATACTCTTTGCTTGAAAGTTCATTATTTAATAGTTCTTCTTCCGGCATTGACGGGTTCCTCGCTTTCATTGAGATTATTCTACTGTTTATATCGGCTAATCATGTCACGCGTAAATGGTAAATTTGAATATAAAAACTGTTTTGTAAGATTTTACTTTTGGAATTATACGTTGACATGTCTTCAATAGTTGGGATAATAGAGTCGTTGAAATTTTGTTTGTTGGGAAGGGTTGAAATGAATAAGAATTATGCGGCGCTTTTTTCATTTTACGTGATTTTTGTTTTATCTATGGTATTTCGTGCAGAAGCATCTACGTTATCCCTGGATATAAAGCAAGCATCAAAAGCATATATTGGGCATCCGGTTGCATTTGAAGCTGTTGGTGAAATTGTTAAGGATGAAGATGTAAGTTTTGAGTGGGCATTTTCAGACAACGTTACATCTATAATAATAGGTAAAGGAGGGCGTTCATGCGGTTTTACCATAATCAACACTTCTCCGGCAGCGTTGAATTTAAAGGCAATCGGTGAAAACGGAGATATTTTATCTGAGGCGTTTCTAATAACAGGAGCAAGTGAATTCGATGTAGATATACGTTTATTGAATACGACAATGCTTCAAATATGGAACCCAAAGACGCATATGGAGGAGGAGGCAAAAGAATTTGCAGCGCGTCAGAGACTTTCTTTTGAGGTTGTAATCTCACCTGACATAGATAAAAATGAGAAACTTCATTATAAATGGGTAACGTCCCGGGGAGTTTCTTCTGATTTGCCGGTCGACGGAAAAGAAATAACAGTTTGGCGGGAAGAACCAGGTATATGCTCCATTGAAGTTGAAGTTACAAACATAAACGGGCTTTTACTCGGCAAAGGAATGGCTTTCGAGGAAATTACTATTTCGGACTCCTTCATTAAGGAATCTGAGAACCGTAAAATATCCTGGGAAAAATGGGTTGAAGCTTTAAAAATATGGGATAATTCTGACTTTATGAACGTTGAAGGTTATGAAAAAGCCCTTAGTTTAGCTTTGGAGGCTTTAAAGTATGGCGAAAATGACCGAGAAATAATTGATGGCGTTGAAAAAATGAAAACTGAAAATGCTTCTATTCAACGCGCAAAGGAATATGCTATAAAAGGCGAAGAGTTCAAAGAGAGAGAAAAATGGACTGAAAGTCTCGCTTCGTACAGGCGGTCTTTAGCTATATGGGAAGTTCCCCAAACGGAAAAAGCGATATCTGATGTAGAAGAAATTGTGAGAACAATAAGGCTAAACAGAGAGAAAGCCACCTGGCGACGGGATATGGCTCTGGCATATGAGGAAGAGCGACGCTATCCGGAAGCAATTAAGGCATATGAAGAAAGTCTTTTGCTTGACAGACAGGAATTGGCCATACATGGAATAGAGAGAGCTCAAGCTTTGCATGAAAATTTAGAAGCGGCTACTGTTCTGAAGAAAGAAGCGGAAGAATTTTTATTATCCGGAGACTATTCAGCCGCGATAGACAAATTAGAGGGAAGTTATGCATTATTGAGCGATGATATAACAAGGCAAAAGATTGTTGATTTGGAAAAATTAGTGTCCGAACTAAAAGAAAAAGCTTCGCAACTTAAACGGGAAGGAAACGAGCATGTTAAACGAGGTCAGAACGCGGAAGCTTTAGCGTGCTTTGTAGAAAGTTGGAACATATGGGCGGATGCAGAAACTGAGGGGTTGATAAAAAAATACGAAGAAATTGTTCCGGAGGATCAAAGATTGTTGAGAGAAGCTGTTGAGAGCCCGGATCCTGAGAGTAAATCCGAAGCGGCTCGTCTGTTAAAAGAAGGAACTGAATTTTTCCGGACAGGCAACTATACTGAAGCTCTTAACCGGTATAAAAAAAGCTATGAAATTGATAAAAATAAGCATCTTTTAGAATGGATAGAAAGAATAGAGGGGAGTATAAAGGCTCAAGCTTCTATAAATGAATCGAACCGGCTTATAAACGAGGGAAACGCTTTGTATTCAGTTGGCAGATACAAAGAGGCTTTGGAGTGTTACACACTAAGCCTTGAACTATATCCAAACAAAGAGATAGATAACTTCATAAAACACATTGAAGAGATTCTATATAATTAGAATTGTGAACGAATATTAATAATTGTGGTATAATTATAGTACAATTATGTTTGAGGATGTTTGAGGCGAGGATCTTTTAAAACATAATGATAATTTTTTAAGAAACATAGTTCAGTGTTTTAATTAAGCACTAAAGTTTAGAGGAGAGTGTTTATGTCTGAAATTTTATTTGTGATAATACCAAGCATTATTGTCTGTATTATAATTGTCTCGATATTTAGTTACTTTGGAATGAAAAAAAGTCTAAAAGAAGAGATTGCAACCAAAAAAGCGATAGCAGAAAGCCTTTTAAACGAAGCTAAGGAATCAGCGGAACGACTAAAACGCGAGAAATTAACTGAAGCAAAAGAGGAAGCGCTAAAATTACGGCAGGAGGTAGATAAAGAAGTTAAAGAACGCCGGAATGAATTACAACGAGCTGAAAGGCGTCTTGAACAAAAGGAAGAGAACCTGGACAAAAAACTTGACCGTGTCTCTTTAAAAGAAGAAGAAATGAAACAGAAACAGGAAGAATTAGTGCTTAGGGTTAATGAAGTTGAAAAGCTCAAAAATCAACAGACTGAAAAACTTGAGATAATTGCACAAATGACTCAACTTGAAGCAAGAGACGTTATTCTCAAAAAGACGGAGGAAGAAGCTCAATATGTAATTGGGATGCGGCTTAAGGAACTTGAAGAAAAAGCCAAACGCGAATCTGAACGAAAGGCAAGAGACATTATAATTACCGCTATTCANCGCACTGCTTCTGAGCATGCATCAGAAGCTACTGTTAGTGTGGTTCCCCTTCCTTCCGATGAAATGAAGGGAAGAATAATAGGAAGAGAAGGAAGAAATATACGGGCGTTTGAAACTCTGACAGGCGTCGANTTAATTGTTGACGANACTCCGGAAGCGGTTACCTTAAGTTGTTATGACCCTGTGAGAAGAGAAATAGCAAGATTATCTTTGGAGCGTTTGATAATTGANGGAAGGATACATCCTGCGAGAATTGAAGAACTGATAGAAAAAGCTACGCGCGACGTTGAAGAACAAATTATTGAGGCTGGAGAATCAGCTATTCTTGAAACCGGAATAAAGAATCTTAACAACGAGCTTCTGAGAATGCTTGGCAGTTTAAAGTTCAGGTATAGTTATGGTCAGAACGTGCTAGCGCATAGTATTGAGGTGGCTCAGCTTTCCGGTATGATTGCCGCTGAACTTGGCGTGGACGAAGAACTGGCGAAGCGTTCAGGTTTGCTGCACGATATAGGTAAAGCCGTTGATCATCAAGTTGAGGGATCGCACGCCACAATTGGAGCGGAACTTGTCCGCCGATACGGAGAAAAAACCGACGTTTCAAGCGCAATAGCCGCGCATCATGAAAACGTGGAACAAACCAGCATTAATGATGTAATAATCGCGGCGGCGGATGCAATAAGCGCTTCAAGACCGGGCGCCAGAAGAGAAAGCGTTGACGCTTACGTGAAGAGATTGCAAAAACTGGAAGAATTGGCGCTTGCCTTTCCAAATATCAGTAAAGCTTATGCTATTCAAGCAGGCAGAGAAATAAGAGTAGTTGTCAATCCGATAAATACGGATGACGGAATTGTTGACAAACTTGCTTATGATATAGCGCGTAAGATAGAAGAAGAGATGAAATATCCGGGGCAAATTAAAGTCAGCGTTTCAAGGGAAGTGCGGGCTATTGAAAACGCTAAGTAGCAATAATAAACATGGAGGCTGTAACATAGGCTGCATGTCATTTATACAATCATATTGCGGCGGAATTGTGGAATTAAAACAATATACTGTAGGGGCGGCAATCTGCCGCCTGATTTTGTTACAGCCACAAGTTTTGTTATGCGAGTTCTTTTTATTGGAGATGTAGTTGGCAAGCCCGGCCGTACAATATTGGCCGGGTTATTGCCATCAATGAGAATTTCCCTGAATGTTGATTTTGTAATAATAAATTGTGAAAACGCTTCTTCCGGAAAAGGTATGACCATTAAGAATATGGAAGAGCTTTTTTCTCTTGGTATTGATGGCATGACGAGTGGTAACCATATATGGGATAAAAGAGATATATATGAAACGTTNNGCTCTGACAACCGTATTATCAGACCGCAAAATATGCCTGCCGCCTGTCCCGGCCAGGGACACACTGTTATAACAAACAATATGAAAAGGCTTGGACTGTTAAATCTTCAAGGCAGAGTTTTCATGCCTCCCATNGATTGTCCTTTTATGGCTGCTGACTACATTCTTGAGAAATTTTTNAAAGATAACATCCCTGTACTGGTTGATTTCCATGCGGAGGCTACCTCCGAAAAAACGGCCATGAGCCGTTATCTTGATGGGAGAGTTTCAGCGATTATCGGAACGCATACTCATGTTCAAACCGCCGATGAAACAATACTGCCGGGAGGCGCCGCTTATATAACCGATGTTGGGATGACTGGCGGACATGGTGGAATAATAGGGAATTCGACTGATAGCGTTTTGCAGAAGTATTTAACCGGAATGCCCTCTAAATTTGATGTTTGTGATGAAAATTTAAGGATTAACGCAGTACTTATTGATATAGATGATGAAAGTTCACGCGCGGTGGATATTAAGCGTATCAATGAGCTTTTTATCAAATAGCGGGGAGAGTGTAACAATATGAAAACGGAATTTATCGGCCAGGAAAAAAACAGGATAGAAATCAAAGCGGAGTTTGAAGCTTCCGAGTTTGAAACAGAATTGAATAAGGTTTTTGATAGTATTTCAAAGAGGGCGAAGATTCCGGGATTTCGAAAAGGACATGTTCCGCGAAAGACTATTGAGATGCGTTTTGGAAAAAATGCAATACATGATGAGGCTATAGAGAATCTTTTGAATGCGAATATATCGGAAATTATAAAGGACTATGATATTGAGCCGCTTTTTCAGCCATCGCTTAAAAGCAGGAGCGCTGTAATTGATGGACAGCCGGTTACAGTCAACTTATTGATTGAAGCTAGACCGGAAATTAAACTACCTGAGTTGGAAGATATTGAAGTTGAACGGCTCATAACTGCCGTTGACTCATCAATGGTTTACGATATGATAGAAAAGCTACGGAAATCTCGATCAAAATTTGAAGCTATCAATGCTCCTATCCAGGATGACAGCGTAGTTTCTGTTGAATTCAGCATTGTTACAACGGGTGAGGACGGAGAGGAAATATCGCGCAGCAAGAAGAATGAGATGGCAACTCTTGATATGCAGGAATTGCCGATGGAGGAATTTAAAGAACCGCTTTTGGGAAAAAGCGTGGGAGATACAACCGATGTTATAATACAAGATAAAATATATGGTGATAACATAAATTTGCCGCGTACGACAACACGT
>WRNQ01000069.1 GCA_009776565.1 Synergistaceae bacterium
AAAGAGAAAGCTCGCGCGCTGGATTCTGACCTATTGGTCCCGATTCCCAGGTTACATTCCCTATCCGCGCTCGCCCTCTGAGATATGTCCCTCCGCACAAAACAACCGCTTTTGCCAGATATACGGAACCGATGCGCGTTTTAACACCATAAACGCGCGACCTTTCAACCAAAAGCTCAGTTGCTTCATCCTGATGGACATACAGGTTACGTGTGTTTCTAAGAACGCGTGTGTAATACTTTGCGTAAACGTACGGATCGCACTGAGCGCGAAGAGCCCTGACCGCAGCGCCTTTTGATGTGTTTAACCATCGCGCTGACAAAGTTGAAGCATCTGCTGCGCGAGCTTGTTCTCCGCCCATTGCGCTTATCTCGCGTACAAGATGCCCCTTTGCCGCTCCGCCAATTGAAGGGTTGCATGGCATAAGTGCGGTATTATCAAGGTATAAATTTAATTGAAGCGTTATGGCGCCAATTCGAGCAGCGGCAAGAGCAGCTTCACAGCCGGCATGCCCGCCGCCTATTACAATAACATCGAACATTCCTATCCAGATTTCTCCTTTAACACTTTTAATACTATTTTATTAATATTTTCAGTTTTTCAATAATCTCGGCAGTCTCATCGTAATCAAACGTATGAACTGAATCGTGGAGCTTAGCGAGCAAGGCGTCAACCCTTTTGTTTACTGTCACATTTAGTAATTCCTTAGCTAAAGGTTCAGCTACCTCGGCCTGGAAGTTATTACACGCCAAAAGCAATTGTTCCAGAGCGTCTTTTAGTTCTTCTGAAGTGATTTTCTCTTTGTGTTCTAATGATTCAAAATATTTCATTAGTTCAGTTTGTTGGAGCTCCAAAAGAAATTTCTTCATAGTTACACAAAAGTAGTTAGTTTCATTATTACATTTGTCCACATTGCCCCGGACNGCGGCTAATTCCAGACTATAAGCCCAGTCCGACATAAACTGGTTTCCAATGTTAGCGAAAACTGTTTTAAGACCATGTATTCTAACGGCGTAATCTCTCCAATGACCTTTCTTGGCATATAATCTCAAAGCGTTTATTTCTTTTTCAGCGTTCATGCAAAACTGCCATAAAAGATCAATATACAGCTTTTTATTCCCGCTCACAAGCGCAAGTCCGTCCGAGACGCTCAAATCCGGAATTCTTATCAATTCCTCCAATAGATTGTCCGATATAACGTCGTCCTCTACCGGCTCAACAATATTCATCTCTGACGCCTGCTCCGCGATTTTTTCTTTTGGCAGCCAGCGTATAAGAGCGCGGTTTAGGTCGCCGGTATTGATGGGCTTTAAGACGCAATCGTTCATACCGCTATTGAAGAATAATTCCTTTGCGCCTGCAACAGCATTAGCGGATAACGCGATAATAGGCAGCTTTTTATAATAATCGTCATTCAGCATGCGTATTATTTTCGTGGCTTCCACGCCGTCCATTTCCGGCATCATATAATCCATAAACACAAGATCGTATTTATTTGCCTTAATCATTTCAATGGCTTCAACCCCGTTGCTGGCTGTCTGCGGAACTATCCCGTGCCTACCCAGCAAACCAATAATAACTGTAATATTACCGCTATTATCATCCACCGCCAGTACTTTTGTATCCGCTTTCGCGATAACCCGCTCCACACTACTCTCTTGCTCAACTTTTGTAATGTCGCCGCTTATAAGAGGCAAATAAAAAGTGAACTCCGAACCCTTGCCATACTCGCTCTTAAATCTAATTTGCCCATCCATCATATCGCACAGAAGTTTTACAATTGACAATCCCAAACCTGTGCCCGTAATGCCCCGGTTCTTTTGAGAATCGAACTGCTCAAATTCTTCAAATATGCTTTGGAAGTTTTCTTCCATAATGCCTATCCCGCTATCTTCAACAGTAAAGGTTACGAATTCCTGGTCGTTCTCAACGGCTTTATTCACATTGAGACCAACAAAACCTTTCCGTGTATACTTCATAGCGTTTGAGAGAAGGTTAGAAATTATCTGGGTTATTCGTAGCTCGTCCCCATACAGAGTACGCGGCAAGTCCGGCGACAGGCTGCTTTTGAATATTAAATTTTTGGATTCCGCCAAAAATTTGTGCCTCGAGACCAATTGGTTGAATAACGTATTCAAATTAAAATGAATGTACAAAAGTTCAAGTTTACCGGCTTCAATTTTGTGAAAATCAAGAATGTCGTTTATAATCTGCAAAAGCACTGCGGATACATCTTTTATGTCTTTGATATAGCTTTTTTGAACGGCGTTTAAATTGTCGGTATGCATGAGCTCCAAAAGACCTATTATTGTATTCATCGGCGTGCGTATCTCATGGCTCATTGAGGCTAAAAACTGACTTTTTGCTTCGGAAGCAGCTTTTGCTTTTTCTTTTTGAATCTCCAAGGAACGGGATTGTGCAAGGCTTTCCTGAATTTTCTGTTCTTTAGCCTTCTCTTCCCTTAAATCGCGTGAGTAGGACAGTACACGACTCACACCTTTCCATGAAATTAGTAAAAGCGTGGTTTCCACCGGTAAAGGTTTAGCGTCAATCGTTTGGAACGTCCATTCAAACTTTATAGATTGGTTCTCTTCAAGATTTTGAAGATTCTGGAAGATTTCTACGTATCCTTCAGAACTTTTTCGCCCGTCCGGCTGGTATTCCGGATAAAACATACTAAAATTCCTGATCAAATCTTCTTTATTAGGAACGCCAAATATTTTGAGCGCTACAGGATTACAGTCAATCACTTCGAAGTTCTCATCCCTCATAATACACATTAGCGGGCTGCTGTCAAACATTATTCTTAAACTCTCTTCAGCTTCCTTTGCCTCGTTTTCTTTGGCTTTTAACTCGGTTAAATCGTGAAAATAGGCAAATATTCTGTTTTCATACCGCCACGAAACACGGACGCCCATCGCTTCAACAGTTAATGGCGTACCATCTACTTTTTGCAATTGAATATTCGCTTGCGAATAGCCTTTTCTTAAGGTTTCGTTAACGAACGCCCGCCTTATATCCTCAGTTATCCTGCCGTTGGATTGATATTGGGGATGAGTGTCTAAAATCATCATATCAAAATTATCGGGAGGATCCCCGACATAGCCGAAAAAGGACAAAGCTTCATTATTGCAGTCGATTACGTTGCCTTTTTCGTCCCATATGAAGCAGGGCATTTGGGTTGCATGCAGCCTTTCTTTCATCCGAATGTCTTCTTCCATAATGCGTTCGTCAGTTACATCCCGCATTATGAGAGCTATGCATTGAGCGTCGCCATCCTTACTCCTAACAAGCCTGTGCGATATCTCAAACAAACGTTTGCCTATAGTTGGCCATACAATTTCATCATCTTCAGTGAAATCGCTTTCACCGGACAGAAGGCGTTTATACCTTTCGACACTGCGATCAAAATATGCCTTGTCATCATAAATACCACGTATGTTTATCACTGACTTACCGATTATTTCGCCAATATCGTCAATCCCCAGCAACTCTAAGATATAATCGCTGCAGTAAAGTACATTGGCTTCCATGTCCAATAGCATGTAAATATTACGCGTGCTATCTATCATTAGCTTCATATACTCGTTGTTATCCTGTAGCACCTGACATTGGTTATTAACACTTGTTATATCGTTTTCGGACACATTATTCACCGCCTGTGAATTTGCTTTATTTAATTTTTAAATCGCGCGTTACTATTCAAAACGAATTGATTGAGTATCAAATCGCCTGACTAACCTAACTTTTTTTCGATATCTTTTCAGTTGATTGTATCGGATGTTTTCTGTTTTCGTTGAACTTTGTTCAGATATGGCATTAACTGACTATATAACAATTCCATCGCTAAGATGATAAACTTTGCTCCGCCAATTCGATATGGTATTCTCAGCGCTGGTTGCAAAGATTTGCCACCCCGTATTGTAAAGAGCATCCGCGACTATTTGCCTGCCTTCCTCGTCCAACTCGGAGAATATTTCGTCAAGAAGAAGTATAGGTTGGCGCTTTAGCCTTTGTTTCAGAATATGCCCTGAAGCTAAAAGAAGAGAAACAACAGCTCTCTTCTTTTGACCGCGGCTCAGAACGTTTGCGGGAGATGTTTCGTTGGAATGTTTTTCTTTGTTCCCGTATACCGATATCAATATATCATCCCTATGAGGTCCCACAAAAGGCATTTTAGCCTTTAATTCTTTTTCCGAATATAATTCCAACCTTTCTGTAAACTCATTTTTCGTTATGCGCGGCGCGGGCCCGCAACCTTCTTCATTTTCCGCCCCGCCTCCGGGCTTAAGTTTTATCCTGAGAGGAAAAGGCGACAGCTTTGAGGCGCCTTCAATTGCTAAATGCTCGTTAAACATTTTGACGGCGGATAATCTTACTGACCAAATCCATGAACCTATGGACGACATCAGATTTGACGTGATATCGGGAGATTTACCTATCCTGAGAAGTTTTATCCTGTGCCTGACGAGCCTTTTATAATCCGAAAGACGTTTTGCATATGGAATTGAAAGCATTGTGCATAGCTTATCTATAAAAGCTCTTCTTGTCGCCGGAGTTCCATCAATAATATTCATATCACCCGGAAGAAAACATAACGCGGGTACATAAGTTCTTAGTTCAGATAAGCTTACTCTTTCTTTGTTTACCTTGACGGAAATCCTTGAAGAAATAGATATTTCGGTGTAAACTTGCTCTTCTCCCATAGCTTCACAGGTAATCTCAATATTACCGGTTTTCCCTTCGATTTCTCTTTTATCCCATGTACGGAGTTCTGCAACACTTGCGTTATGGAACGACCCCCATCCACAAGCTAAATTAATCGCTTCGAGCATATTTGTTTTCCCGGATCCATTTCTTCCTGTTAAAAGATTAAGCCCAAAACACCAATCCAGGCGACGGGTCTTTATATTCCTGAAGTTGCTTAAATATATCCTGGAAATCTGCATTAGTCTGTAATTTTATTTCTTTTACTTTTACAATGAAAACCAAGTTACTGCCTTGTTTTTAATAATATCATCAATCCAGATTGAACTCCTCGGGCGTACTGCTATCCTCAAAATCTTCTGCTCCTTCAGATTCATCTATCTTATCCTCTTCGGATATCTTAACCGGCATGGTCATATAAAGGTAATTATCACGGTTTGGAGCTGTTATCGTCACCTGCCCGCTGCTTCCGTCAAAGCTAAGTTGAATATCAGAATCCCTGAACGCTTTTAAACCATCCTGAAGATATGAGAGATTGAACCCAACAGTAAGCGGTTCACCGGTTATATTTGCTTCCACTAACTCCAAGCCTGTTCCAACATTTGGAGATTTTCCGGAAAGTCTGAGCAAACCGCTTGGCGAAAGTTTCATCACCACAACGCGAGTAAATTCCCGGACAACTACGTCGATGCGATCAAGAGCGCTTACGAGATTATTCCTATCAGTCACCATGTTCGTGGTCTTTTTTGGGTTTAAAATTTTATTGTAATTCGGGAAACTTGCTTCAATACGTCTTATTGAAAATTCAATGTCTCCCATACGGAACCACGAAACCGAACCGTCAGTTAATACAGTTACTTTCACATCGGAAATTACGCTTGAAAGCAAACGTTGAAGCTCTTTTACTGATAATATAGGCAAAAGCATATCGGAGTCCGAAACACAGATACATTCCGCTTTTGATAAAGCTAATCTATGTGAATCCGTTGATACAACACTTAAAGTATTTTCCGTAACGTGAAAGAAACATGTTCCCAAATACGTTGGAAAACTATCTCCCTGACTGCTTGCAACTATTCCTTCTTCAATGGATCTTAAAAACTCTCCCGCTGGTATCTCACAAAAAACAGAAGCTGATTCCGACATAGGAATTTTAGGAAAATCGCTGACAGCCCAAGTTACAAACCGAGTCTTATTTTTACCGGCTACAAGCAGCCCTTTTTCATTCTTAATGTCAATGGAGAACTCCTCAACTGGTATCTTTTTAAAAAGTTCACCTAGCAACTTTGCCGGAAGAATTACGGCGCCTGTCTCATCAGCGCTCACACCATGAGGTATACAGCGAATCGAAGTTTTTAAGTCAGTAGCTTCAAGAGTAATATTTTCCTCAGATATAGTACAAAGCACTCCACCGAGCGAGCTGATAGTATTCTTTGTACTGGTAACACGTTCTGCGAACTGCCACCATCTATTAAATTCTGTTTTTTGAACTCGGAGCTTCATAGTTTTTCCTCCTGGTCTTTGTTATTATTATCATATATTAAATAGTAATAGAAGTAATAGGCTGGTGTAAATTGTGTATAACCCATAAAATCATTATATTTATTGAACTTGATTGTTTTGTGTCGATGCGAATAGAATGCGAAAATGTTTTCACAAAACCACTAAAATTAATTTTATTTTATAATCTGTGTGGACAACTCACAATAAAATATTGACGTTTCATATTTTTATTATTATGTTATCCACAATTCTTTTCACGTTTTCATTATCCCCTAGAAGACGCTCAATTTTTTTTCTTGAGTGCATAACCGTTGTATGATCTTTCTTGTTAAATGCAACACCTATTTGATGAAGACTGGCTTTTGTATATTCGCAACATAAGAACATCGCAATCTGCCTTGCGAAAGCAACATCTGCAGTTCTCTTTGAGCTTGTGAGGTCATCAATAGACATTTGCAATTCTTCCGCTACAGATTTTTGTATTTTTTCTATAGTTGTTGGTGTCTTTATGTCGGAGCGCAAAATATCTTTTAACCACAATGAAGCGTTTTCTACGGAAACAGGCTCGCCTGAGAGTTCAGAGGAAGCTATTAATTTATTAAGAGCTCCTTCGAGTTCCCTTATATTACTTGGCATTCTTTGAGCAAGAAAGTCCAACATTTCATTATTAAGAACATAATTTCTTATTTGAGCTTTTTGTTGAAGTATTGCTATCCTCATTTCAAGATCCGGCGGTTGGATATCAGTTACAAGACCCCATTCAAAACGGCTTATAAGTCTTTCTTCTATGTTCCGGAGTTCCTTCGGCGGCCTGTCCGAACATATTACAACTTGCCTGTTTGCTTCCCGAAGGCTGTTGAATGTATGGAAAAATTCTTCCTGGCTTCCGTCTTTTCCTCCAAGGAATTGAATATCATCTATAAGCAAAATATCGGCGCTGCGATACCTGTTTTTAAAACTTTGGATTTTCCCGCTTCGTATCGACGATATAAACTCATTTATAAACTGCTCTGAACTTGCATATGTAACTGTGAGAGTGTTTCTTTTTTCTAACGCATAGTGGCATATTGCGTGCATGAGATGCGTTTTACCAAGACCGGGACCGCCCCATATAAAAAGCGGATTATAAGCTTCTCCCGGAGTTTCTGCTACAGCCAGACTTGCTGCATTTGCAAGACGATTAGATTTTCCAACTATAAATGTTTTAAAAACGTAAGCCGGATTTAAATTAGAGTTTGAACGTGTTTTTGAAGAAACCGACTCTTGAGCCCTTTTTACCCAACCTTCGTTTTTTTCGTCAGGTTTTATATCTCCATTCACTTTTAATATAACGCCGGAGACTTTACCCACAAATTTTGCAGCCTTATTCAACATATCAATAAAGCGATTGGTAATACGCTCTTTTGCGAATACATTCGGAACGTCAAGAACAAGCAGTCCATCTTCGATAAGAATTGGAGTACAGGTTTTAAGCCACGGTTCTTCTTTAGCATCAGATAAATCAAATTCATTTGAAGCTGCGTCTAGTATTTCAAGCCAGACATCATTTACATTATTTTCCAAACTAAATTTTCACCTCTAAAAAAGTTATCCACATTATATAACGAGATTTAATGCTTAGTAACAAAACTTATCCACTTGTCCACATGTCAAACAATAAAATTGTGGATAACTAACCCAAATACTGACGCTCTCACACATTCCCCCGATGGCTGACCCGCTCTGATCCCCCGCTCCGGCGGCGTAGAGCGGCTAATCCCCTGGATAAATTTTGCTGAGCTTCAGTGAGGATTAACCCCCCCGCTGAAGCAAGTCTCATATAAATGATATCATATTTAACAAAACTATTTCTGTTATCCTCCAAACTTTACTCAAATGATATCATAATCTACTCAAGATTAATTTTTTGTAGTCGGAAAAGGAGTTAAAATTTTTTACGATGTCGCTTATCAATGTCTCAAATTTAACTTTTGCTTATGAAGGCGGATACGAGAATATATTTGAGAACGTCTCGTTCCAGATAGATACAAGCTGGAAGCTTGGCTTTACCGGCAGAAATGGAAGGGGAAAGACGACGTTTCTTAATTTACTGTTGGGAAAATATGAATACAGCGGAAATATAACTAAGCGGGTAAATTTTGAGTATTTTCCATATAGTATAGATGGAACGTATAAAACCACAATTAGTGTTGTTAACGAGATTCTACATGATAACAGCAACGCAACTGAATGGATTATTCAAAGAGAGCTTTCACTTCTTGACGTGCCCGAAAGCGTGCTGCTACGTCCCTTTGACACTTTGAGCGGCGGTGAGCAAAATAAAGTTTTGCTTGCGGGGCTTTTTTTAAGGGAGAATAGTTTCCTTTTGATAGACGAGCCAACGAACCACCTCGATATGTCCGGCAGAGAAACATTAGGAAA
>WRNQ01000070.1 GCA_009776565.1 Synergistaceae bacterium
GCCATGACATTATCGGCCAGTGAACGGAGCCACATATTATAGGTTCCCGTTGAACGCGTTGGGATTTCAATTTTGGCAAAGTTTTTCACTGCAAGAGCAGGGCTATTCCTTAAAGCAGCTTCCTCGTTCCGGATAAAACGCATTATGGAGGCGAATTCCGCCGCTTCCCCGAAGCTCAGCGAGAACGCAATGTCATCGCCTATGCCAACCTGGTAAAACGTCGGTCTGCTTATACCGTCTGTCAACGATATCCTGTGGTTGGCGGTACCGATAGCTTGAAGCGTTGCGCTGCTCTGCATCGTGTAGTCGCGTAATCTGCTGTTCCATGGGAGAACATCGTACACTCCGGGTATTCCAAGATTATTTGGTATTGGGACGAGGNTGTTGAACCAGTGGTTGATATTGTGACGAACGCGTGAAGTCATGTAGTCATTATTCGAATAATCATAGCTGAAAGTAACGCTTTGCCACTCGGGGTTACCGTAATTAAACTCTTGAATATTAATAAAATTCTTGCGCACAATCAATGAGTATTTGCCGTTTCGTGCAACCTCCACCCAATCCGAAACATCTCCGGTCTTATCTTGCGTTAGAATTCTGCCATCAGCGACTATGGGGCTTCCAGAAGCTCCGGAAAAAGGCCAAACTGAATCTTTTCCCTCAATAAGCCTCTTATCAACCCACATTGCCGGTCGGTAGTGACCGTAAGAGCCAACTACGAGGTGCTGATTTACCCGACCTGCGACATCTGCCATTGGCGACCCGCCCTGAAACGCAACTGCTCCGGCATTCTGCTTTGCTGACCCAGGCGTCCGCAGCCAGAAAGCGGGTGATGGATCATCGCCCTGGCTGCCGCCCTCATGAGCGGGAAGCAGTTTCTGAAAGTTATTATAAGCTATTGTGGAACTTGGCATAATCGACGACGTGTTACCAGAAATGTATTGATATTGCGTAGAGACATAATTTACCGCTTCAGAGAAGCTAAGCGCAAAAACCACGTCATCGCCTGTTGCCGCCGCAATTCCGTTTGGCTTGCTTTGACCTTCTTCGCTTATTGATGCATAAGTACCAAATTTGGTCGCTGCGTCGCTCATAACGGCAAATTCGCGCAGCCTGGCATTTTTGTCCAGCTTATTTTTGTACCAGTTATTTAATTCTATGCGTAATGTTGATGTAGAATATGTGTTTTCTTGTTTACCATCAGTACGGTACATCGTAAGACTGCTCGTTATTGGGTCCTGCCTGATTATCAGCATGTAGTCACCGTAGTGCGCTATCTCAACCCATGCGGATGTGTCGCCCGTCATGCTCGTTGGAATAATCATTCCGTCAACAGGTATGCGGTCGGCTGCTGACGCTATATTAACCGGCGCCAGGAACATAAAAAACATAACTGCTGCAACCGCAGCGCTCCAAATTTTTTTATTTTTTAACAATATAGTATTTTTCATTTTATTCATTCCTTTCTTATAATAATAATAAAAATAATAATAAAAGCTAATTAAATAATAATTGTAACTAAGTAATNCTTATNCTACCCGAAGAGGTTTATTGCCTCCCCGTTAAAATTTATTTACATTATAACGAACATGAGTCGCTCTTTTGTCGCGCTCTTGCAGTAAATTTAAAATTAATGGAAAAAATGATGTGGCTTGCGATCTTTTTCGTGAGTTAAGTGCAGTAATGAGCATAATTTGTAATTTATTAATTCAAATTCTAAATATATTATCTTTGCTCTACATCTCCTTCCTTTATAGGGACAATTTCTATTTCCAGCAAGACCTGGCTGAATTCTGAGTCCTCTTTGAACAATGTATCCAGTCTCTTTATGCCTTCCTGAAGATTTGAATCTTTAATCGTTGTCAGCAACATTAGAAACTGATTTGGCGAGTACCGGCAGACGATATCGCCTTTGCGCAGGTTGCCGAGAAGAACCCGCGTCATTATTTTCATGGCTTGTTCCAATTCTGACTTTGTCAAATCCTCTTTTCCGTCGCCTATAAGCGTTATCTTGCCCAGAAAAACAGGAAGCATTACACGTTCTTCAACTCTTTTTCCATAATTATAAATTTGAGTAAATGTGTCGGGAGCGCATAATATCGGACCTCTGAACTCCGCTCTTTCGTCAAACAATTCCTTTATTCTTGCAAGAGCGGTTGGTTTGCGGACGCTTGCCTTGACAACTTCTTCGTAAAGATCCTGGAGCGTTTGAGGCGGAGGAGCGTCAAACTCTTTCATGAAAAATTTTTCTATCTGCCTGTACTGGCGCTCCGCAAGCGTATACTCTCCGTTTTTAATTAACGCCTGAATCAGTCTTGCATACAGAGATTCCTCAAATGGTTCGGCAAGAAGCGCTTTGTTATGCAGCGATATGATGCTTTCGTAGTCAAGCCGCTGTTCATATAAGTTGCTCAAAGATTCGATGGCGTTCAGGAACAATCGTTTGTAAAAGTTAACGTAGTTCGANGCCCATGTATCATAAAACGACCATTTTTCGCCCATGAACTCTCCCTTATAGAGAGAAACAGCGTCATTGTATAACGAAATGCGCTTTTCTTCGCTATTTTCAGGATTATCAGCTTCGTTTAATAATTTGCCGAACTCCACAAAGTCCAAATAGCACTCGACATTTGGGTTCCAGAAATAGCATCTGTTCGTGAACAAAATGTAATCTTCACTGCTTCCAAGGGACAAAAACGCCCTTCGCAGCCTATAAATGACGTCCCTGACTTTTTTGCCAGGATCGTACGCTTCGATGTCCGACCATACTGCTTCAATGAGCTTATCTAGCGCTACAGGCGTGGGGTAACAAGCTAGTATGTACTTCAACAGCTTCCACATTTTCGTGTTTCTGCCAAGAAGCAAAGACGGCGTCTTGCCCTCGTACGATATGTGTAAACCTCCAAATGTACAGATACGTAACATACTATTCGGCTTCTCCTATCTATCTCTTTAACATCGGCTTGCGTTAGCAAGAACCTGTCGCCTATAAGTTTTATCAGGTCGTACTACAAGGGGAAAAAAGTAAAGGGCTTTACTCAACAAAGTTAGACTTTTATAAATTAAGTCCTGTACTAATTAGATGAGTAGGTGAGTAAGTAATAAAAGTTTAACATGAATTTAAATATTCGACAATAAAATAATGTAACCTGGCGAAAAAGTGAGGGGGCGCTCGTAAACTCCGGGAGCGCGGGCGCCCCTCGCCCGCATTCCCGGGGTTATCAAATTACAAAGTTAAGTAATAATCATTTCAATTTCATTTCGTGAAAATACTGTAAAATAATACCATAGTTTATTATTAATGTTACGGAGGCGTAAAATATGGAAAGAGTTTTAAGCGGAATGAGGCCAACAGGAAAACTTCACCTTGGACACCTGGCAGGCGCACTTACCAACTGGGTCAAACTTCAGGAGGATAATGACTGTTACTATTCTATAGTTGACTGGCACGCTATGATGTCCGACTATGAGAATTCAAGCTCGATAAAGCAAAACTGTTTGGAAGTATTATTGGACTGGCTGGCTTCCGGGCTTGATCCGGAAAAATCATGCATGTTCATTCAGTCTCATGTACATGAACATGCGGAACTTGCGCTTGCGCTCGGCATGATTACCCCGCTTGGGTGGCTTTTCCGCAACCCGACGTATAAAGAACAGCTCCATAATATAGAAAATCGTGACATTAAAAATTATGCTTTCCTTGGATATCCTGTTCTACAGGCGGCGGATATTCTTATTTATAAAGCAACCACAGTCCCTGTGGGTGAGGACCAGGGCGCCCATCTGGAGTTAAGCAGAGAGACAGCGCGAAGGTTCAATCATTTCTATGGGGAAAACATACTTCCCGAACCTAAAATGCTGCTTACTCCAACCCCTAAAGTGCCCGGCACGGATGGACGCAAGATGAGCAAATCTTATAATAACTCACTCTTAATATCTGAGGAGCCCGAAAGCATGTGGGAGAAATTGAAAACAATGATTACCGACCCTGCGAGAATCAAGCGCAGCGACCCCGGAGAGCCTGAAAAATGCCCTGTCTGGGATATTCAAAAGGTATTTAATAATGATGAGCAGGAATTACTTGAAATTGCCGCAGGATGCCGTTCTGCCGGAATAGGATGCATTGATTGTAAGAAGAAACTTAATAGTCATATAGAACGCGTTATGTCGCCTATACTTGAAAGGCGTAAAAAATACGAAAAATCACCCGCGTTGCTTTCGGATATCCTTAACGATGGAGCAAAACGCGCCAGAAAAGTGGCGCAGGAAACGATGTCTGAAGTTCGTGAAGCTATGGGATTATTGATAGAGTCATAATGAACGGCATTGAAGTTTCCATTGATGGTTTCACCGGTCCTTTGGACCTTTTATGCTATCTTGTCGAGAGCAGGAAGTTTCAGGCTTCTAAAATAAAGGTCGCTCAACTTGTCCGGATTTATGGCGCGTATCTTTCTAAAACGCAAAATGCGTCAACTGAGGTTATCTCTGAATTTTTTTTCATGGCGGCAAGCTTGCTTTTGCAAAAAGTGCTGTCCTTGCTACCTTCTGGCAAAGAATTCGACGCGATTGGAGCGTCGGATGAATCGTACGATGGTGTTATATCCGAGGAAGAACTTCTCGCGCGGATGTCGCGTTTTAGCCCTTACCGCGGAGCTACAACACGGCTCTTAGAGTACAAAGACAAGCAAGGCAGAAGGTTTAAAAGGATATCTTTGCAGGCTGCCGACGCTTTGGACGAAAACAGAACTCCGGTATATGCGCTTGGAGATTTATATAGTTTAAGTAAAATATGGTGGAACCTTTATCTGGAGGCAAAAAGCGCAAAAAATGAATCGGGTAACGAATTTTTGGATGAAGATGAATATTGGGATGGCGTTCCGGGGGCTCTTCCTGAAGAAGCGCGTATACAAACGCGTATTGATGAGATAACCGAAAGACTCAGGGCAACTCCTACGTTGTTACTGAGCAGCCTTATTTCTGTTCATTCTGTTTCATCCGTGGTTGTAACGCTTTTAGCTCTTTTGGAGATGTGCCGGATGGAAAAAATATCCGTATTTCAGGAGGAACTCTTTGGTGAAATCAGGATTGACGCTGCTTTCGGCGACTGCGTCACGTATTGAAGCAATTTTATTCGTAGCCGGAACGAATGTACCTGAAAGGGAGCTTTCAGAAACCCTTGCAGTCCCCATGCGCGAAGTATCCGCTGCTCTTTTGGAGCTGCAGGAACACCTTGTGAAACATGCACACGGGATTGAGCTGCAAAGCATTGCAGGAGGATGGCAGTTAGTTACTCATCCGCATTATGCGGAAATTATCAGCTTGTTCCGCGATGTTTCAGAGCGTCAGAGGGTAAAACTCAGCAAGGCTTCCGTTGAAACTCTTGCGATAATAGCTTACAACCAACCGGTTACCAGAAGCGAAGTAGAAGAGATAAGAAGCGTCAGAAGCGAAAGTGTTATAGATACATTACTTTCGCATGGGCTTATCAGGATTGCGGGCAGAAAAAAAGGCGTCGGCTCACCGCTTCTTTATAGAACTACGGATAGATTTCTTGAGGTTTTTGGACTGGGAGCTATATCGGAACTCCCTTCGCTTGAAGAGATAAATATTGCCGGTGAAAACAAAAATGCCAACAATCAGACTTAATCGTTATCTTGCAATGTGCGGGATTGCGTCCCGGCGCAAGGCTGAGGAGATATTAGAGCAAGGCAGAGTGAGGGTGAACGGGAAAATTGTATTGCTCCCGTCACTGCAAATTGAGTTGGGAGTAACCAAAGTCACTTTTGACGATAAGTTGATGCTGCCTGAACGTTATTTATATTTAGTTATGAATAAACCAACAGGTTACGTTTGTGCGGTCTCGGATAAATATGACAACGTTATAACAGAACTTTTGCCGAAAAAATATATGGGTAAGCGCATTTTCCCTGTCGGACGACTTGACCGCGATACTGAAGGTATAATTATTTTAACAAACGACGGTGATTTTGCTCAGAGTATATCTCACCCTTCATTCGGAATAAATAAGGAGTATGAGGTCATGCTTGATAATCCAATTACGGATAAAGCGCTTTCAAGATGGCGTCAGGGGTATTCTTTAAGAGATTCACCGCACTGGAGCAGCGATAGTTACCCGGAAGGTCATATAGTCAAACCAATGGAATTGGACAGGCTTGATAAATCTGACGGCAAAAACTGGGTGCGGGTGGTCGTCGGAGAAGGTTTAAAACGAGAGATAAGAGAAATGGTAAGATTGACCGGCTACAATACAGAATACCTTATAAGAACTAAAATAGGTGAATTAAGGCTTGCCGGACTTGCCCCCGGGAGTTGTACAGAAATTGAAAAAGAAGAACTCGTCAGGAGAATTAACGAAGGCGGAATAGTGTAAAAGCAATGTACAATGTACAATGCACAATGCACAATGAAAGACAAAAGATACAATATAAAAGACGACAATGTTGACAAATGTAATTTGAGTAAGGAGGTTTCATTTATGATAATTGCAATAGATGGACCGGCTGGCGCGGGTAAGAGCTCAATATCCAAAAAAGTGGCGTCAAAACTAGGGTTGAATTACCTTGATACAGGAGCGCTGTATCGTGCGCTTGCTTACGCTCTTGATGTAAATGGAACTCCTCCCGCCCAGGGAGATAGATTAAATGAAGAGCTGAAGAAATTGGACGTTCAACTTGTGGACGGTATGGTCATTGTCAATGGAACGGATGTTTCAAAAGAAATACGTACTCCTCATGTGGACAAGATTGTTTCTCCTTATTCCGCTTTATCTCAATTAAGGGAGCGTCTTTTAGATTTACAGCGCCGTCAGGCTTTTTTGGGCAAAGGAATTGTCGCGGAAGGGCGGGATATTGGCAGTGTTGTTTTTCCCGAAGCTGATATTAAAATTTTCCTTACAGCCAGCCCGGAAGAACGCGCGATGCGTCGCTACAAGGAACGTTTGGCCAGGGGCGAATCTGCCATATATGAAGAAGTATTACAAATCGTGAAAGAACGCGACAGAATAGATTCCACGCGTGAAGCTGCGCCGCTTGTGAAACCAGAAGGAGCGTACCTGATTGATTCATCTTTTATGAGCGAACAGCAGGTCGTTGACGAGATAATAGGCATAGCGGCTAAAAATAGCGTGCTCTGATTTGGAAGGATAGGGAAAAAATGTTTAGAAATATTTTTTACAAAATCACTCAGATTTTTTTCAGAATAATCCTTATAATTTATAACAGGGTGTCCGTTAAATGGGAAGCTCCCCTGCCTGAAAGCGGCAGATATATAGTTGCAGCTAACCACTGCAGCAATCTTGATCCTTTGGTTATTGGCGCAAATTTTCCGAGGCAGCTTAAATACCTCTCAAAAAGCGAGTTATTTCATAACTTTTTTCTCGGGGGCGCCATTCGCATGTTAGGAGGAGTTCCGGTAATACAGGAAGACAGAAATGCCGCTGCTTCCGCGCTGAAAGCTTTGTTAAACCTTTTACAGGAAGGAAATTCGGTGATTTTATTCCCCGAAGGATCTCGTTCTCCGGATGGAAAATTGAAACCACTGGAGGGCGGAACTGCCCTCATTTCAATAAAGTCCGGAGTTCCCATAATTCCNGCTTATGTTACAGGCTCTTTTGAAGCTATGCCAAGCGGCGCCAAATGGGTTAAGCCTAAAAAAATACGGCTGATCTTTGGNAAAGCCATTTATCCGCCCGGTGATGCTGACAAGAGTTCCAAAGCAGCAAGGGAGGAACTGACTCAATNATTGACAAAAACGTTAAGCGATATGGAGAATAAGTATGCCAAATAAAAAACTTCTTAGTATGACTGGATTTAGTCGTAAGTCTGCTGATTACCTGTGGGGAACGTTAAACCTTGAAGTATCCTCAGTGAACCACCGTTATCAGGAAATATCCGTCAGGCTGCCGCGTGAATTTTCTTCTTTTGAGCCTGTTTTGATATCAAAAATGCGAACAATGCTTGGGCGCGGAAAAATCCGCCTGAACGTTGAGATATTATGGAACCCCGAGTATAAAATGGTAACAATTGATTCGTCATTACTGAAAGGTTATTGGGAACAACTTTACCAGATAGCCGAAGAGGCGGACTGCATTCAGAATATGTCTCTTACAGATCTTCTCAGTTTGCCTGGCGTATGCGATACGCAGAAGAACAGCAATATTGAAAAGGAAATAGAGGACGCTATACTATCCATGCTTGGGGAGTTAGTCGACAATCTTCTTGAAATGAAAATCAAAGAAGGGGAAATGCTCGCAAAAGATATTGCATTGCAGTTGGAATCGTTTTCAAGGATAATTGACTTAATTGGTAACGAATGGCAGGATGTTATTCCCGAAGCCCTCGCGGCTTTACATGTTCGTCTTGAAAAATTTCTGGCGGAAGCTGCTTCGGGGATAACGGCGGATCCTGCGAGGCTTGCTCAGGAAATTGCCATAATGTCTGATAAATGGGATATATCGGAAGAATTAGTCCGTTCCCGCAGCCACATTGAAAAATTCAATGAAATGATGAATGGGGAAACTGACGATAAAGATAATGATAGAAAAACTGAAAATAACGGAGTTGGAAAAAAACTTGATTTTCTTGTTCAGGAAATGAACAGGGAAAT
>WRNQ01000071.1 GCA_009776565.1 Synergistaceae bacterium
ACCTACGTCAAGCAAGGGGAGCAACAACAACGAAGTATACGTTTGATTGCATATTGGGATGATTTTTTATTCAACAATCTCTTTTAGCACTGCCGCAGTATCAAGCCTAATCCCCGGCCCCATTGATGGAGCTATTGCAATATTTTTTACATATGTTCCTTTAACTGTAGCGGGACGAGCTCTTACTATTGCGCTCAAAAGAGTTCGTGCATTCTCAAATANCTGTTGGTCGTCAAATCTTTTCTTCCCAACAAAATTATGGACAATTCCTGTCTTATCAACGCGGAACTCAATGCGTCCAGCTTTAACTTCCCTGACTGCATGAGCAATGTCATCTGTTACCGTTCCGGTTTTTGCGCTTGGCATGAGACCGCGAGGTCCTAAAATCTTACCAAGGCGTCCAACCGATTTCATCATTTCCGGGGTTGCGACAACCGCGTCAAAATCCATCCAGCCGCCTTGAATTTTGGCTACCAGGTCATCTCCGCCGGCTATGTCCGCTCCGGCTTCTTCCGCTTCTTTGACTTTCTCGCCGGTTGCAAGGACAAGAACTCTCTTCGTTACTCCGGTTCCATGAGGCAGCGTCACGGTGCTTCTAACCTGCTGATCGGCATGTCTTGGATCGACCCCAAGGCGAACATGCACTTCCATGCTCTCGTCAAATTTTGCCGTTGCTATTTGTTTGAATACTTCAATAGCTTCTTTTAATCCATAAAGACGATTTTTATCGACTTTCTCCATCGCCGCTCTGTAACGTTTGCTTCTCTTCATTTTTATACCCCCTGTGGTAATTAGCGGAAAACTTTTAGTTCCTCCCACAAAATTTGATTAATTCTGGATATCTATTCCCATTGAACGGGCAGTGCCTTCTATCATTCTCATTGCAGCTTCGAGGTCATTTGCATTTAAATCTACTCTCTTTAGCTCTGCTATCTCCCTTATTTTGGCTACGGGGACAGCAGCAACTTTATTCTTATTCGGAACGCCGGACGCAGTCTCAATTCCCGCCGCTTTTTTAAGCAAAACGCTTGCCGGAGGTGTTTTGAGTTCAAAAGTAAAGCTGCGATCAGCATAAATTGTTATCACCGCAGGGATAATAAGACCTGCCTGATCAGCTGTACGAGCATTAAACTGCTTCACGAACTCCATGATATTAACGCCATGCTGTCCCAAAGCGGGACCTACAGGGGGAGCAGGAGTAGCCTTACCTGCAGGTAACTGCAATTTGACTTGTCCTACGACTTTTTTTGCCATAACCAAAAATCTCCTCTCACAACTTCTCTAAACTTAGAAAATCAGCTTCAACAACTGTTTCACGACCAAAAACACTAACTGTAAATTTCACTTTTCCTTTTTCAGGGTTTACTTCAATGACAGGACCTACCTGTCCTTCAAACGGACCTTCCTTAACTTTAACAGTGTCGCCCCGATCAATATTCATCTCTATTTTAATTTTCATCTGGTCTTGATCTTTTTCAATTTTACCCAAAATTTCCTTAACTTCTTTTTCAGATAAAGGAAGAGGGTGAGTACCTGCTCCAACAAAACCAGTTATTCCAGGCGTGTGGCGAACGACATACCAAGACTGCTCGTCAAGACACATTTCAACGAGCACATAACTCGGATAAAGCTTTCTTGTAATCTTCCGGGTTTTGCCTTCTTTAACCGATAGCCTTTCTTCAATAGGAATAAGAACATTAAAAATGCTATTTTCCATTCCCATTGTTGCGATACGTTGTTCTAAATTTGCCTTAACTCTGTTTTCGTAGCCTGAGTAAGTTTGAACAACATACCAATTGCGCGCGCCAGGAACGCTCATCTAAGGTTAACTGAAAACGAGCGAAAAGACACCCGTCAGTGTAAAGTCAATAATCCCAAGGTAGATAGAGACCAATAGCGTAAAGGCAATTACAACAAGAGTTGAGTACCAGATTTGCTGTTTGCCTGGCCATGTAACTTTCCTTAATTCTGCTCTTGCTTCCCTCAGGAAGGCAAATAAGCGATTCACTTTTTGTCGCACCTCATCTCGTTTTATAAAGTCAGTAATTACAAAGAAAAACCGGTAATTACAATACTATCTTTCCGGTGACTAAATTTTTTTAAAATGGCAGGCCCAGCAGGACTCGAACCTGCAACCCCCGGTTTTGGAGACCAGTGCTCTACCAATTGAGCCATGGACCTACAAACGAAAGATTATTTTATACTATTTTGTTTCCTTATGCAATACGGATTCACGACAGAATTTACAAAATTTTTTAATCTCCAGTTTCTTGCTCTGTTTCTTTTTATTAACCGTAGTAACATAATTTCTATTCTTGCACTTTGTGCAGGAAAGTCCAACTATATCCGCCATATTTGCGTCCCCCAATTCTGTATCAATTACACTATAGCGCCTTTTTATACCAATTTGATATCGAACGTAGGCGGGCGCATATTCTGCGACCCGCAGCGCAGAGAGACCGACGTCGAGCAAGGGAAGCTGAAACAACGTAAACAGAAAGCCAGCGAGGTACGAGCTGTGCGAATCGCTTAGTTTCTCCACCAAAGCATACGTTTGATGCAAATTGGTATAACTGTATAAAAAACCCGGAAAAGGCTTCCCCCTCCAGGCTCAATATCAATGGAGCCGACTTCCGGATTCGAACCGGAGACCCCATCCTTACCATGGATGTGCTCTACCTGCTGAGCTAAGTCGGCTGAAAAATTTGGTGGTAGGAGTTGGATTCGAACCAACGTAAGCTCTCGCTAACAGATTTACAGTCTGTCGCCTTTAACCACTCGGCCATCCTACCTCTTCAACAATTTACGCCGTTTTAACTCATAAAATGGAGCCGGCGATCCGATTTGAACGGACGACCTGCTGATTACAAGTCAGCTGCTCTACCGACTGAGCTACACCGGCTCAACAAATAGCCATTATACATATATTTTAATTTTTTACAAGACCTTTTTTGCTCTGTTATTAAACTGAAAATTTAATCAAAGATTAATCATAAAGATGACGCGCTTCACATACAGCGGTAATCCCCCACGCAAAAAGCGCGGCGCCAATCATGAAAGTTGCACCTATAACTGTTGCGAAAGGACGCGCCAGCAAGATTAAAGCAAAAAACAATGAAATGATTCCTGTAATAAGAAGAACGCGCCATTTGGCTACACCCGCGCACTTTAACTGGAATGAAGCTGTTGTTCTCATGACCCCATCGAATATAGCCCAGAAAGCAACCATTAAAGGCGCGGAAAGAGATGTAACCCCAAGGTTAGCTATTAAAATAAACCCCAAAATTATCTCAAATAAACCTTGAGGCATAAACCAATTGGGGTGACCAACAGAATCATTTGCATGTAAACGATATGCAAAAATATGGGCAATCCCGCAAATAATAAGACCTGCGCCAACAAATATAACAATAGAAAGAATTGCTTTTTCCGAACGAAACATTGAATAAATACCTAGCAATACCATTATTATGCCAGCTATTATGAGGCACCATTGATGGCTTTTTATTTCTTTTGATTTTCGCTTTATATTATTAATATCAATATTTTTTACTTTTTGTTTCATGTTCTCGATATTAATTTTTTTAAAACTTAATTTGCTCATTTCATAATACCTCCTGAAAATGTTTTATAAAACTCTACACCATAAAAGCTAATTTGGTCAAGTTATTTTAATAATTAGTTTTTGCATAAAAACAAAAAGTTTTATTATTTTTCAAGCCAACTCTGTAGTATTACAACTGCTGCAAGTTTGTCAATATTCTGCTTGCGCTTGCTTCTTGACATATCTGCTTCCAGCAAAACCCGCTCCGCTATTGTGGTAGTAAATCTCTCATCCCAGGTTTCAATTTTTATTTCAGGATAAGAAGACTGAATTTCCTCCGCTATACGCAAAACCCTCTCCGCTTCAATTCCTTTCTCACCGGTAGTTCTGACAGGCAATCCTAAGAGCAAAGTGTTTGGTTTATATTTTTTAATACAATCATCAAGAGAAGACTTCCAATCGCTATCCGCGCGCCAAACCCCAATTCCCTGAGCAAATAACCCAAGCGGATCGCTAACCGCAACCCCAATTCTGACGCTTCCGATATCAAGGGCAAGAGTTCTCATTTGAATAATTGAGAGGCAAGAATCCTTTCAATTTCAGCAATCGCATTGTCAATGTCGGCGCTGTCTCCGCCGCCTCTCGCCATAGTTGGTCTTCCTCCGCCTTTTCCTCCAAGTAAACTGCATGCCTCCTTCACGAGCTCACCCGCATTAGCTCCCATTGAAACAGCTTTATCGTCAGCCATAACAGTCAACTTACATTTATCACCTGTTATTGAAGCCATAACAATGACCGTCGCGGAATGCTCAGCTTTAGCTTTGTCTCCTATGTTCCGAAGCACATCGTCAGACAGACCGACAAATTTTCCACATTGAAAGGTCAGTTCTCCTATATTTTTTACATTCAACATTATTTCAGAATTATTGAACATTAACTGACTATTCAAAGTCTCAATTTTTTTGTGAAGCGTTTTAACTTCGCTCACAAATCCTTCAGCTTTTGCTAAAGCAGTTTTTTCGTCTGAACCAAGTATACCGAAAAACTTTTTCAGCAAATCTGTTGCAACCTGATATCCCCTCAGAGCCGCGAGTCCTGTAACGGCAAAAATCCTTCTCGTCCCCGACCCTATGCTTTCGTCCGATACTATTTTAAATAAACCGATATTACCTGTCGCTTTCACATGAAGTCCGCCGCATAGCTCTGCTGAAAAACCAGGGACACTTACAACTCTGACTACAGAGCCGTATTTCTCGTCAAACAGAGCTTTTGCGCCAATCTTTCGCGCTTCATCTATTGAACATTCCGTTAAATTAAGTTCTTTATTCGCCAGAATTTCAGAATTCACAATATTTTCAACTTCAAGTTTTTGTTCTTCGGTTAAAGCTTCAAAATGTGTAAAATCAAACCTCAGGGTGCTATCCATGACGTACGAGCCGGCTTGCCTGACATGCCCTCCCAACACCCTGCAGAGCGCTTCGTGTAACAAGTGGGTGGCAGTGTGATTACGGCGAATGGCGTCTCTGCGTTCAGTATCAACCTTGAGAAAAATGACCATCCCATTTGTAACGGCGCCGCTCAACACTTTGGTTTTATGAGAAAACAATCCCTTCCCTCGTATAACGACATCATTTACTTTTAACTCCGTTTCATCATTGCTGCCGCTTCCCGTATCTCCAACCTCTCCACCTCTTTCAGCGTAAAAAGGAGTAGTGTTGAATACTATTTCGCCTTCCTCGCCGGCTTTAAGGGAGTTAACAAGCTCATCATTCACAACTATAGCCTGTACGGTACAGTAACCGGATTCATCAGTATAACCGGTAAAGACAGTTTTCGCGTTGCGCTCAATATCGTTGAATATATTTCCTGCAAACGCGCTTTTCTTTTGTTTGCTTGAACTTCTTGCAAGCTCACGCGCTTCGTTCATCTCCGACGTAAAATCTTTTAAGTTGACAGAGACTCCCTGTTCTTGCGCCATTTCCGCCGTCAGTTCAATTGGAAATCCATATGTGTCGTAAAGTTTAAACACAAATTCTCCGGATAGAATAGATTCGTTTTTAAGTTTTAATGAACGGATTTCTTCATCAAGAAAGTTTATGCCTTGACTTAACGCCCTGTCAAAGCGTTCTTCTTCCACGCTTATGACCTGTTCTATCATTTTGCGGTTATCGCTGAGTTCCTGATATGGATCCCCCATAATTTCTATGATTATCGGAATGGTATCACAAAGGAAAGGCTCTTCAAATCCAAGCAATTTTCCGAAGCGGGCGGCTCTTCGCAACAGTCGCCTCAGAACATAGCCCGAGCCGTCATTTGTGGGCAGAACTCCATCCGCGAGCATGAAAGCCACAGAACGGGAATGATCACATATTACCCTTGCCGCCATATCGCTTTTGCCGTCAGAACCATATATTATCCCCGCTCTCTTACAGATTGCCTCCAGGAGCGGCAAAAACAAATCTGTCTCATAGTCCGATTTAACGTCTTGAATAAGCGATACCAAGCGCTCCAGCCCCATACCGGTGTCAATATTTTTTTCGGGAAGAGGCTTCAGGCTTCCGTCTTTTTGTCGGTCAAACTGAGTAAATACGTGGTTCCATATTTCAAGATAACGATCGCACTCACATCCGACGTTGCAGTTTGGGTTCTCGCATCCAACAGCAAATGAAGGTCCCCGGTCATAATAAATTTCAGAACACGGTCCGCAAGGACCTGTCGCAGCCATGAACCAGAAGTTCCCATCCTCGCCAAACCGGAAAATACGATCGTCAGATAGTCCGACAATATTGTGCCAAACATCATAAGCTTCCTCGTCATCTTTATATATGGACGCGGACATACGGGATCCGTCAAGTCCCATCCAATCAGGATGAGTCAGGAATTCCCATCCCCACGTTATCGATTCTTTTTTAAAATAATTGCCCCACGCAAAATTCCCCAACATCTCGAAGAAAGTATGATGCCTTGCAGTACGTCCAACATTATCAATATCATTCGTCCGCACGCATTTTTGACTCGTATGGACTGAAGGATGCTCGGGAGCGCGCAGTCCAAGATAGAACTCTTTGAGCGGCACCATACCGGCAATAGTAAAAAGAAGCGAAGGATCATCAGGGATTAGGGAAAAGCTTGGCGTTGGGTAACTTCCTTTCTGTTCCCAAAAGTCCATAAACATTTTACGAATTTCTTTACCACTTCGGTATTTCATATTAAACACTCCTATACTTTGCTTTTTAAAAATCAAACATCAGCAAAAGAGCATAACTTCCCTTTTGTGAAAAAATTGTTAATTCTCAAGCAATAAAATGTTAAAAACCATACTGCGAAATTATAGCGCCTTTTATTTATTATAACTACAATTTCGTTCTAATATATTTCTATTCATTTTTATTCTTTTTTATTCTCATTTTACTGAACTTAGTTTTGGGNAGACATTCCCGGACTTTCCAATCCTGACGGTCAAGAACCCTCCCGTCAAGTATNACGACCTGNCCTTTATCAGTTTTATTACGAATCAGGCGCCCGACTGCCTGACGTAAAAACATTTTAGCCAATGGCAAAGTAACGCGCATGAATGAATCTTTCCCTTCAAGCTCGCTGCGAGCCTGATTCAGCGGATCAAGCGGATGAGGGAAAGGGATACGGTCAATTATTACCTGAGTAAGTCCGTCTCCCGGAATATCAACTCCCTCCCGGAACGATACGCAGCCAATCAGGACAGATGTTACATCCGAGCGNAATTTATCGAGCAATTCAGCTTGTGAAAGTTCTCCTTGAACCAAAACGTTGTACCCGCGTTGTTCTTTTTTCATACGAGAGGTAACTGCGCGCAAAAGTCGAAGGGAAGAAAGTAGAACAAGCGTCCTTCCTCCATTTATTTCGCACAATTTTTCAACTACGCGGGCTGTAATATCATCATAAGACGGACTCCCAACTTTTTCTTCAATTGGAATTATCACTCCATTCATCTGACTTTGAAAATCAAAAGGAGAATCCACTATCAAAGTCTTATGCGGCATTACCCCTGTTTCACCAGTCCAGAAATTGAAACTATTTTCAATGGCAAGCGTAGCTGAAACGAAGAAGCTCTTTTCCGGGTTCCCCACGCTTATCGCTTCCGAAACTATCCCGGGACATTTAACGGGCGCGCTGCACAGAGCGTTGCCCGCGCGCCAATAAGCCCATTCAGGAAATCTGCCGATATCAAAACACCACATGACAGCCTGCTCAAAATCTTTTACTTCCCTTTTCCAGTTTAATACCTCCGCTGCAGCGCCGGAATATGAATTTTCATGAAAAGCGCCGTCAACTTGCGCTTCGTCCAACATCTGCATAGCCCGGAGCATGGCGTTTATTGATGCGGATAGCTCTTTAGCTTTTTTTACATGCTCTTCATCCTTGCGGATAATGCTCTCGCCGTCGCGCAATAATTGAATATATTCAAACAAAGATTCAGCATGATCCCGGCACACTTCCATTTTCTCCAGTATTACATTTAAATCTATTGAGAATTTACTCAAAAATTGTTCATAAGGCTGAATTTGCCTTGGGCGAAACAAGCGTTTAACATCATCTGACGAGACTTCGACAGCAGTTGCAGAACGGGCGCAATCCGGTATCCGGTGAGCTTCATCGCAAATCAGGACGTTGAAAGAAACAGGAAAACCTCCCATAGCGGCATGAGAAAAGTACAAATGGTAATTTGCGACAACTATCTTCCAATCCTGAGCGCTTCTGTAATTTTTATGTATGAAACAACTGTTGCGCATAAACGGGCAAATATTCCCGAGACAACTTTTGCTGCTTGACGCTACATGCAGAACAGCAGGAGAATCCGGAGCGAGAGAAAGTTCGCTGAGGTCTCCGCTCTCGGTAGTTTTAAGCCACTCGGATATTATCAGCGAAGCGTGACCCCCATCCTGATTAAAGTCAAGGTATCCGGAATTGTCAAGGTTTGCCGCCTTACGAAGGCAAACATAATTTCTTCTGCCTTTCA
>WRNQ01000072.1 GCA_009776565.1 Synergistaceae bacterium
TTGCCAGGAGTTGCCTAAGCTCGCTGAAAAGTTCCGCTTCCTGTCGCAGCAGAGCCACCGCTTCCAGAGGCGTAGTTTTCTCGAAACGCACTTTTTGTCCGGGAAGCCGTTGCGCCAGGTTCCCCAAATCGTAAGTACAAACAACGCCAATTTTCGTGTAGCCGCCGGTGGTTTGTCTATCTGCCAACATAACAATAGGCTGACCGTGTCCGGGTACCTGGACGCTGCCCAAACAAATCCCGTCCGAGATGATGTCCGCTGCTGCCTTATGAGTGATTAACGGGCCCTCCATGCGATACCCCATCCGGTCAGCGGAGTTTGAAATGACGTATTCAGCGGAGTAGAAAGTTTCAAGTCCTTCTTCGGTAAACGCATCGTCCTGCGGACCGGGTATAACGCGCAAAGGCGCGCCCCCGTCGCGATGCGGGCGCAGTTTTGGCGGACANGTAANCCCTTCGCATTCCTCCCAAAGGNCGCCAGGTTCAAGAGTTTTTAGCACATCTCCGGCTTTCAGGGAACGCCCTTCGTATCCGCCGAAACCTCCGCGCGTGTAAGTTGAGCGGCTGCCCATAGACAGCGGGACGTCGAAACCTCCGCTGACGCAAAGGTAAGCGCGGACGCCTTTGTTATGCGCCGGAGGGGCAAAGCACAACTCGTCGCCAAATGATATTTTATGCACTGTCCAGCACGGAACAGGCAAGCCATTTTTCGTCACGCCTACTTCCGCTCCGGTAATTGAACAACAACCCTCGCCCGAAATGACTTTTAGCGTGGGACCTGCCATAGTGATTTCAAGACCCGCCGCGTTTTCATCGTTTCCGAGCAAAATATTTCCAAGACGCAACGCGGCGCCGTCCATTGCTCCCGCAACAGGGACGCCCTTCATCTGCCAGCCGAAGCGTCCAAGATCCTGCACCGTCGTAAACATCCCGGGCTTGACGACATCAAATGTAAGCATCACGCCACCTCCTTGCTAACGATTTCTTCGCAAATGTCCGGACTCCAGTCCGGCTGTGCGGCAAGAATCGCCATTTGTTTGAACTCTTCAGCGCTGATTGGAACGAAACGTACCCACATCCCCGCTTCAAGGAAAATAGCGGGGTCCCTCGCCGGGTCAAACATGCGAAGCGGCGTTTTGCCAATAATGTTCCAACCGCCGGGGCTATCAATGGGGTAGATTCCCGTCTGCTTACCCCCTATCGCAACGCTGCCTGCGGGAATTTTCTCACGCGGCTCTTTAAGCCGCGGCGTCTCCAAAGTGGGGTCCATTCCTCCAAGGTACGAGTAGCCGGGGACGAACCCTATCATGTAGCAATAACAATCTTTTGCGCTGTGGCGGCGGATAACCTCATCGGTCGAAATACCCGCGTTCGCGGCAACTTTTTCAAGGTCGGGCGCAAAATCTCCTTCGTAACAAGCGGGTACGATTAAGAGTTTTCTTTTCTCCCCCTCAGCCTTTACGCTTTCCACGCCCGTGACAAGGCTGGCCAATAACTTATCAAGCCCGTCGGGGACTTTAAGCGGGTCGAAGCAGACGGACAATGAGCGATAAGTGGGAATTGCCTCTATGAAACCGCTAAACGGTCTTTTTTCAATTTCACTGCGCAACGCCTGTACGCGCGCGTTTATTTCCATATCAATGGAATTCCCGAATTCGACAACAAGGCAGCTATCTCCGGCATGAAGGATACGCGGCGCCATGGCTTTACTTAATCAGCCCGCTCAGGCCCTGGAGCGCCGTCCAACCCAACCATGCTGTAAAGACAACCATTATCCAACCTATAGCCGTCAGCCAGATGGGGTGTTTATAGCTCCCTATAATATCTTTCCTGTGGGCTGCCAGAAGAATAGAGGTAAGTGAAAGAGGCAAAATCAGTCCGTTGATTGAGCCGGCCAACACCAGAAGAGTAACGGGGCTTCCAATAGACGTCAGAATTGTCGTCGAGGCAANGATAAATCCTATTATCCAATAGCGATAATAATCTTCGACGAATTTGAAAAGTGTCCTCAAGAAAGAAACCGAAGTATAGGAGCATCCGACAACCGATGTTATGGACGCAGCCCAGAGGATGACGCCGAATATCCGGTATCCGACATCTCCGGCTGCTATACGGAATGCGCTGGCTGCAGGGTTTGAACTATCCAGCGTGTGACCTGCCACTACAACGCCCAAGATGGCAAGGAAGAGCAGAAAGCGCATGATGCCTGTTATAACGATTCCGTTTGTCGCAGCTATGTTTATGCGATGGATATTCTCATGTCCGGTGATACCGGCGTCGATTATTCGATGTGCGCCGGAGAAGGTGATGTAACCGCCGACTGTTCCTCCCACTAGCGTCAGGATTACAGGCCATCGGATTTCCGAAGGCATAACGCTTTCTTTAATAGCATTGCCGATAGGCGGCGCGGTCGTGATAACTACGTAGGCAATTAAAGCTATCATGACGAATCCAAGAAGCTGTGCAAATTTATCCATTGCTTTGCCAAGGTCTTTCCACAGGAAAATAATTATGGCAATGATGGCGCTTATAATACCTCCGTAAATCTGGTCAACCCCTAAAATGACGTTAAAACCCAAAGCCGCGCCGCCAACGTTGCCGATGTTAAACGCCAGCCCACCCAGAGCTACCGCGAATGCCAGGAAATACCCCAATCCCGGCAAAACCTTGTTTGCAACGTCCTGCCCCCGGAGCCCGGAAACGGCAAGAATGCGCCATACATTCAACTGAACTATGATGTCAATTAAAATAGAAATGAGTATAGCGAAGGCGAAAGCTGCTTTTAAATCGTTTGTAAACACGGTTGTCTGCGTTATAAAACCAGGTCCTATAGCAGATGTTGCCATTAAAAAAGCCGCTCCGATAAGTACGCTCATAGTTTCCCCATAACTGCGCTTTTGTGTAATTTGTGGCGTAGAGTCACTCATTTGTTCTATCCCTCCGTAATAGTTATATTAAATTCTTAATCTTTGACAATATTGTTGTACCATATCATTTTCTCTTTTTAATTCTGACTTGATTAAAATAAATAATATCACTTATCGAAAAATAATATCAAGATATACTTTAAACCAATATAATATTTTCATGAGAAATTGATTCCAATGCCGGANGGAATGAAGTACTTTGAAACGCTCAACTCTGACAATAGAAGAAAAGGGGCGCTGAAAAGCCTAGGAGCGCAGGCGTCTCGCCCGCTTTCCTGAGGTTATCAAATTACAAAGTCTTTAAATATCCATTATTATGTTTATAATGTAAGTTATGGACTTCAAAAACAAGTAGTTTTTCAGCGCCCTATAGAAAATGTGGAGTAGAAGTCTTGCGCAGGATATGCGAAAAATGCAGCTTCCAGTATGCAGTTTTGGCAGCCGATAAGAATAAATAAAACACAATTAGAGTTTTTTGAAATTTGATAAGGGAAGGAGATCACATCATGTCGATAACAGGAGCGTTTATTATGCCTCACCCGCCGATTATTCTGCCGCAGATAGGACAAGGAGAAGAAAAGAAAATCCAGAAGACTATAACTTCGTGTAAAGAAATCGCCCATCGCATAGCCGCTATTATGCCTGATACAATTGTGATAACTTCCCCTCACAGCACAATGTATCCTGATTACTTTCAGATTTCCCCGGGCTCCGAAGCAAAAGGTGATTTAAGTAAATATGGAGTCGACGAGGAAGAATTTCAAATGAGCGTTGAATACGATTGTGATTTTGTATCGACAATCCAGTCAGAGGCAGCTAAATATGGAATAGCCGCCGGAACTTTCAGTAATGAAGACACAGGTCTTGACCACGGCACAATTGTTCCTCTCTCTTTTATACACGAACAGTACGCTGATTTTAAACTTGTGCGCATAGGACTCTCCTGGCTTCCTATTTCTGACCACTATGTATTTGGAGAGTGTATTTCCATGGCGGCAGACATAATGAACAAAAACATCGTTTTCGTAGCAAGCGGAAATTTATCCAACAAAGGACAGGAAGCTAACAATGATGAATTCACCATCGAAGGAATAATGTTTGACGAGCAGATAACGAAAGCTATGAAGAACGGCGATTTTTTGAAGTTCCTTACATTTGACGAGACTTTTACAAAGAAAGCAGGCGCGTATGGATTACGTTCGTTTATAATCATGGCGGGCGCCTTGGATGGTAAGGATGTAAAATCGGAACTGCTTTCATACGAGGGAATTCTGGGCGTAGGGCACGGGGTAGCTTCTTTTATTCCATGCGAGAGTAATGAAAACAGAAAATTTCTTGATATTTATAAAAAACTTGAAAAATCTCATCTGATAGATATAAAAGTAACAGAAGACGAATATGTTAAACTGGCTAAATACTCAATCGAAAATTTCATAAAGACTGGCAAAATAGCGGATTTACCACATAATCTTCCTGACGAAATGCTCCTTCACAAGGCGGGAGTTTTCGTGTCCTTAAAAAAGCATGGCAACCTTCGCGGCTGCATAGGGACGATAACTCCAGTGACAAGGAACATAGCAAGCGAAATTCTGAAAAACGCAGTGAATGCCGCAACAAAGGACCCGCGTTTCGAACCCGTAAACATTACGGAACTATCAGAAATAGTATACAGCGTGGATGTGTTATCTCAGTCGGAGCCAGTAAGTTCAACCGACTCTTTGAATCCCGAGCTTTATGGAGTGTTAGTGACAAGCGGACACAAAAGAGGTCTGTTGCTGCCTGACCTGGAAGGAGTGGACACGCCCGAAAAGCAAATTGAGATAGCTTGCAGAAAAGCCGGTATAATCGATGGTGAAGAATTCAATATAGAACGGTTTGAAGTGACGCGCCACAGATAAATGTCAATTAGCGTTTAATTGAACGCTAATTTCGTGTTAAAATGCCAATTTGAAATCGAGCGTAGGCGAGGCGGATATTGCGACGAGCCGCGAAGGCGTAGATAAACCTACGTCGAGCAAGAGGAGCGATACCAACGAAGCATACGCTTGAGGCTCAAATTGGCATTAAGAAGGAAGGTGATGTGGGATGCACATCAGGACAATGACAATAGATGATTATGAGCAGGTATATTCTTTGTGGCTTAATACGCCTAACATGGGCTTAAAGAATTTGGACGACGCCAAAGAAGGCATTGCAAAATATCTAAAGAGAAACCCTGATACCTGTTTCGTTGCCGAAAAAGAAGGAAAAATCATCGGAGTTATATTGAGCGGTCATGACGGTCGCAGAGGATTCATTTACCACGCCGCCGTCACTCAACAAGAACAACGGCAAGGCGTTGGCGCCGCTCTTGTTGACACGGTAATGACCGCCCTCAAACGCGAAGGTATAAACAAAGTCGCACTGGTAGTAATGAGCAAAAACAATAAAGGCAACGCTTTTTGGGAAAAACAAGGCTTCTTCCCAAGAAGCGATTTGGTTTACCGCGACAAAGAAATAACCAAATTAATAAGCATTGATACTTGATCGCCATTTATGCTTTGGTGAGGAGGGGCAACATATTTGAGGAAGGTTATCTTGCCTCTCTTGCTTTTTCCGGAGTTTTCGGGCGGTTCTTTCCGTGTCAATTCACCAGAACTTTCTTTAAGACAAGTTCCCCGTTTGCGGTTTTTACCTGTTTCACCCGGCGAGGCTTCTGTATTCATCATACGTTAATTAACAACGTATGTTATTTCTGTGTTAAAATAGAAACAGAGAATAGCGCCGGAACTTCCGGCGGACTGCTATTGGGGAACAGCCCCCGGAAAGGGGGTGAGAGCGTGATAAAGAGAATAAAAGAACTCGTAGAAGCTTTTACGGAACTTCTACGAGTCATCGCGGAGATACTCCGCATTATCTTTAGACGCTAATACTCTCGATTGGGCGTAAGTCCTGTTGAGGGTGATCGCCCTCAACTGGCAGCCTTTTTTGAAAAGCTCGCTTTCCCTCTCTGGCGGGCTTTTACCTACATAATTAATACCATAATTTGGTTTGTATGTCAATGATGAGATTTTTTGTGTCAGAACATGGCGCGGACGAAACAGAGGCAAGATGAGCTACCTTCGGTAAGGTTATCTTGCCTTTCTTGCTTTTTCCGGAGTTTTCGGGCGGTTCTTTCCGTGTCAATTCACCAGAACTTTCTCAAGGCAAGCTCCCCGTTTGCGGCTTTTCACTGTTTCACCAGGCGAGGTTCTGTATTCATCATACGTTAATTAACAGCATATGTCATTTCTGTGTTAAAATAGAAACAGAGAATAGCGCCGTACTTCCGGCGAGGCTACAGACAGGGGAACGCCCCCGGAAAGGGGGTGAGAACGTGATAGAGAAAATAAGAAAACTCGTAGAAGCTATAACGGAACTTCTACGAGTTATTGCGGATATTCTCCGCATTATCTTAAAACGCGTTTAACACTCTTAGCCGGGCGTAAGTCCGGTTGAGGGTAACAGCCCTCAACTGGCAGCCTTTTTTGAAAAGCTCGCCTTCCCTCTCTGGCGGGCTTTTACTACGTAATTAATACCATAATTTGGTTTGTATGTCAATGATGAGATTTTTTGTGTTAGAACATGGGACGAACGAAACAGTGGCAAGATGAGCCGGAGGCAAGATGAGCTACCTTAGGGAAGTTTATCTTGCTTCTTTTGCTTTTTCCGGAGTTTTCGGGCGGTTCTTTCCGTGTCAATTCACCAGAACTTTCTCAAGGCAAGCTCCCCGTTTGCGGCTTTTCCCTGTTTCACCCGGCGAGGCTTCTGTATTCATCATACGTTAATTAACAACGTATGTTATTTCTGTGTTAAAATAGAAACAGAGAATAGCGCCGTACTTCCGGCGAGGCTACAGACAGGGGAACCGCCCCCGGAAAGGGGGTGATAACGTGATAGAGAAAATAAGAAAACTCGTAGAAGCTCTGACGGAACTTCTACGAGTTATCGCGGATATTCTCCGCATTATCTTTAAGCGTTAGTGCTCTCGATTGGGCGTAAGTCCGGTTGAGGGTAACAGCCCTCAACTGGCAGCCTTTTTTGAAAAGCTCGCCTTCCCTCTCTGGCGGGCTTTTACTTACGTAATTAATACCATAATTTGGTTTGCATGTCAATGATGAGATTTTTTGTGTCAGAACATGGGACGAACGAAACAGTGGCAAGATGAGCAACCCCTGGAGAGATGAGGAATTATATCGAATCACAAGGCGGAATGGTTGTTGACATGATTACTCTCAGTACGCGACACGATCAAAATTTGTTAATAGCTTTGACTGAGAAAACAAAGCTTGACCTTGAAAGAATATTTGGTGTAGAATCAGAGGGTAGTGCATACGATATGACACTATTAAATGATTTTCTAAAGGAGAGTGGAATATATGGAGGAAATTATGAAGCCCTCACAGAATCAGAAGCAAAAGCTCTCCTTCACTCTCAGGGACTTGACGAGGCAAGAAATAGAAGAGCAAAGGCGAGACAAGCAGGAATGCTCCAGAATAACGGGAGAATACTACCAAACACAAGGAGTTAAACGAATAGTTTAAACAAAAAACCAGACGCCGAAACGAGCTCACAGAGCCGCCCCGAGAGGGTGGCTCTGATTTTGAGGGCGCTACGCGAAGAGGCGCTGCTAGACGATCTGCCGGATGGCGTCGTAGCAAATTCCGGACTTGACATTGACGCGGCCGCCGAGTTCCTCGGCTATCCTTCCGGCGAAGCGCTCATCAATGATCTCAAAAAAGTAAAGCTTAATCCGCCGCAAAAGGAAATAGACAATCGCGTAAAAGCTGCTACCGATTCGTTAGTCCAGTTAATAAATGATCCGGAAGCGCTCAGGCTTGAAGTTGAAAACGCGCTGCATAACGATGAACGCGCGCAATGGCTGGCGCTTGAAATGGAAATTTTAAGCAAAGAGGCGGAACGGACGGAAGATTTAATAGATAACGAAGAGCGCAAGGAAGAAACCGCGCGTGACCGCAAAGAGGAAAGCGACCAACGCGCGCAGGCCCAGGGCAATCGCATAAAAATGAGTTTATTTGCGCTATGAGTGAAGAAAGGAATCACCAATGTAATTAACGTTATGAATAAAACAAAAATATAGGAAAATGAACCGGATATCGGTATCCGACTCTATTTATGGATACCTTACGCGTAGCGGAGGGTAACAAACATTAACAAGAGCGTCCTGAAAGGACGCAGTTTTTCTACCTCCGGTTTTGTAA
This sequence comes from Synergistaceae bacterium, assembly GCA_009776565.1. The sequence continues at coordinate 8,167 of WRNQ01000072.1, forward strand.
CGCCCCGTTGGGGCTTCAACTTGTGGGTATCGCCGCTGCCTCCGGTTGACACGAGGGCACTAAAAAACTACTTTTTTTGAAGTCCATAAATTACATCTTAAACATAATAGTAGATATTTAAACAACTTGTAATTTGCTAACTCATGGAATGCACAGCTTTTGTTAACGCTGGTAATGGTCAATTTGAGGTAACGTGTCAGGCGCAAATGCCGGCAATGCTCG
>WRNQ01000073.1 GCA_009776565.1 Synergistaceae bacterium
TATACTGATGGTGGTCAACAGCAACTTCCGGGAAATATGCGTTGAAAGCGGTGTGTATGGCGCGGAGCGACGGCATGTCGAACCAAAGGTTGTCACGGTTCATATCGATATTAGTGACGACATTCCAAATGTTACTGCCCGCATCATTTGCCGAAGGCAAACTCCAGATAACCTTATCGTCCCTTATGTTTGAACCGCGCGTCATCATCACCGCGCCGTCCTGATTGATGCGCGGCAACAAAATAACCGTAACCTTGTCAAGATAATGATCCCACTCGCCCGTTGCAAGGCTGTAAGCTTCCCANGATATACCGCAAGCCGCGTCCTGCTCGCCGCCGTGAATCGGTCCCTGAAGCCATACGATGGGTTTCCCAAGCGCGTGGAGCTCTTCCGGCTCTGTCAATGGTTTGTTGTCAGGAGTCTTGGTGAAGATCAAAAGCTCAAGAGGAAAGCCTATCGGGAATTCTCCAAGCGGTTTTATCGCCATGCGCTGTTTGCCGGTTGGAGTGTTGGCAAGGTCTCTCCAATATGCCCTGAGCTCTTCATTAGTCGGAACAAACTTATTTTGGTTCGCCCGGCGAAACGCCCAGTCGCCACTGGTAACGTTCCACGGCGCTTGATTCACTCCCGGCATTTTCTTCTCCGAAAATGTCGGAAGCACGCTCATCCTGTTCCATACATCCTGTGTTACCTGAAAATGTTGGGCATAGTTCATAGAATATTCCGCTGTTCCGGAACGGAACATATAATGTCCAACTGTCGGCTTATCATATTCCATCCATGTCCACTCGATAGCGCTCCCCGCTATACCTACAAAAGTGAACACACCCAAAATACACGCTGCTACCAATAACTTCTTGCTGATTCTCATTCATATGCCTCCTTCTTAGATTAATTACTGCAATCTCAGCAACTTTCGCTCATTCCACAATAAAAAAGAAGACTCTCTTTGTTGTTGCTATATTTTCGATGGTTTTTACGCTATCTACTCGTAAAGATTTACAACTCAGAGTCTTCTGTTCAATTAATGGAAAATGTGAAACTACACATTTTTTCGCGATAGTTTAATTTTAAATGAAAGGGAATAATTTTGCAACTAAGAATTTTCAATCAAAAAGCGTTTTTTGGATGGGGGCGTTGCTTATAATGACACGGTTTTTTTCGAAATTCTTCAAGAGCTCGTTTGCTCTCGTAAGAACTGATTTTGGCAGTCCCGCAAGGCGGGCGACTTCTATTCCATACGAACGATTCGCAGCGCCTGACACCACTTGATGCCTGAAAGTTATCCCGCTTGCGTTTTCGCCAACCGCCATACTGAGGTTGACGACTCCTTTTAATATCTCAAGGGATGTAAGCTCATGATAATGAGTGGCAAAAAGCACCTTGCATCCCGAAGCCGCCGTTCCGTGGTGGAGATGTTCAAGCACTGCCCAGGCAATGCTCATGCCATCCCAGGTAGCCGTCCCTCTTCCTACCTCGTCAAGGATAACGAGGCTCCTGTCGGTTACATTGTTTAAGATATTGGCGGTTTCCAGCATCTCTATCATGAAAGTGCTGTTACCCCTTGATATATCGTCACGCGCGCCTATTCTCGTAAAAATCCTGTCGGTTAACCCAATAGCGGCGTAAGATGCCGGAATCCACGACCCCATTTGCGACATTATGCAAAGTAACGCCGTCATCCGGAGCCAGGTTGATTTTCCCGCCATATTCGGGCCTGTCAAAATAACTATCCGGGCGCCATCCGCAGACAAAACCACGTCGTTTGGGACAAAAGGGTCGCTCGAAGTAGCTTCAAGCACGGGGTGGCGACCTGAACGGATTTCCATATCGTTAGTCCCGTCAGAGATAATTTGCGGGCAAACATAATTTCTCTCCCAGGCGACTTTTGATAAAGAGGCGATGCAGTCGAGCTCGCCTAAAGCTCTTCCCAATTGCTGAAGCACGCCCGCGTTTTCCTTTATCGCGCCGATGAGCCGCGCAAATATTTCGCGTTCAATTTCCAGAATTCTACTCTCCGCGCTCACTACTTTTTCTTCAAACCTCGAAAGCTCATCGGTAACAAAACGTTCAGCATTGACCATTGTCTGGCGCCTCGAAAAATGCTCCGGAATTTTTACGCCAGAAGCCGCAGCTTTGCTGAGTTCTATGTAATATCCAAAAACATTATTGCGCCCGATGCGCAGCCTGGATATTCCGCTTTCTTCCCTCTGGCGCGCGATATATTCTTCAAGCCATAACTCTCCCTTCTCAGATATTTCACGCGCCTTATCGAGTTCGGCGTCGAAACCGGAACGTATGACGTTCTTTTCCCCGTAATCCGAAAGAGCGGAATCGAGCAATAATTTCAACCCGCTAAGGCTTGGAATCGGAGAAAATAGCTCGTAAACATTTAAAAAAGAAGCTTTGCTAATTAAATGAAGAACCTTGGGAACCACATTGAGGGTGTTTTTTACGGCAAATATATCCCGCATATTGCCTGCATTGCTTAAAAGCCTTGATACCGCCCGCTCTATGTCGTAACAACGGGATAAACCTTCCTTTACTCTTTCCAAGGTTTCCGTATCGTTTACAAAGCTGAATATTGCATTTTGCCTGAATCTGATAGCTTCAATATCTGTCAGTGGACGCAATATCCAGGACCCCAGAGTTCTGCGCCCCATTGGAGAAACGCAGTTATTGAGAACGGAATAAAGCGAATTTGTCTCCCCCATAAGTTCAAGGCTGTTCTGCGAAGCGGGGTCTATCCATAAAGATGAGGATGAGCGCAAAATCCAGAATCGGGTAACATGAGACACCGCGCCGAATTGAGTGCTCATTAGGCTTGACATAACAGCGCCCATACAGCCAACGCAAGGGTCGTCATCAGCGCAGCCGTAAACTTCAAGAGAGTGGATACCCCACATGGATTTCAGTTTCGCCGAGGCGCTGCTGACCTTAAAAACTTCATTCGTTTGCGGGACAAGGCGGAAGTTTGCAAGAGCGGCGGGAATCTTTTCCACATTTGTGCTGTTTGGATAAAGCAACTCAAGCGGAGCAAACGCGGAGATTAGTGACACCGCTTCCTCAACGGGAAAAACGCCTCCCTCAAGTTTTCCGGTTTCCGCGTTATAAAGGGCTAAGGCTATTTTTTTGACGCGGGACTCGCTTATGATTGAAAACGCCGCAAGGCGCCCTGTGTCTTCGCTTTCTTCCGGCACGTACGTTCCCGGAGTTATAATCCTGTTAACTTCGCGCTCCACCAGTTTTTGAGATTTTTTATCAGGTTCGCTGGTTTGCTCGCATATTGCAACTTTATACCCAAGGCGCATTATCCTCCCCAGGTAAACGTTCAGGGCATGATGAGGCACCCCTGCCATCGGAATGCTCTTATTTGCGTCGCGGCTTGTGAGGGTGAGAGCAAGAGCGGATGATAATAACTTTGCGTCATCGAAGAATAGTTCATAAAAATCGCCCATCCTGAAAAAAAGCAGACAATCCGGGTATTTACTTTTCCATTCCATATATTGCTCTAACCATGGCGTTACTTTGACGCCATCAGGGAGTTCAAAAGCCATTTATTGACCTACCGGAAAAAGCCCGCATAAATTCTGACCCCTATGTAAAGTGACAGAACCTGAAGCGCCGCCATCGAAATAACAGCCAGTGATATTGGCAGCTTCATATCCATAAGCCGATGATGAAGATGCGCTCTGTCAGGCGAAAACGGAGATTTTTTTTTGATAACCCTTCTTACAAAGGCAAACGCCGTGTCAAAAACAGGGATGCCGCCAAAAAGCAAAAGCAACGGAATAAGTTGATAAAACGAGATACTTTTAAAAGTCCCGCTCATTGATTCAACTAAATGCGCCGAATAAACGAAACCCAGGAGAGTTGAACCGCCATCCCCAAGGAATGTCTGAGCTTTAGGGAAATTCCAGCAAAGTATTCCAAGAGCTAAAGCTGCAAGACAAAGTCCGAAAGGTATGGACAAAAAAGAGACTCCCATGCCGGCAGCCCCCATTAAAAACAAAGTTATCGATGAAGTAATGAACATTGTGAGGCAAAGACCGTTTATTCCGTCAATAAGGTTATATGCGCTTGTTATTCCCGCCATCCAGATGACCGCTATAAAATATGTAAACAAAGGCAGTTCAAGAGAGTAAATAGCGAACGCACACGCCAGCAGGTGAATAAGAAGACGGAATAACGCAGGTAAGGACTTCATATCGTCCATATATCCGCAGAAAAAAATAACCGTCGCCCCAGTTGCCGCGTAAGGAATAAAAGCCCCCGAAACATCCTGGTCAACGGCTTCCGAAGCCGGAGTTACGTAATAAAGGCACAGGATAAGATATCCAAGCCATAGCCCAAGACCCGCGCCGCGTGGAGTGATTTTCCGATGCATCTTGCGCTCNTTGGGAGCGTCNAAAATACGAAAGCGGTTTGCTAGCCCAATAGCAACAGGCGTTGCGAACCCGCCCCAAAAAAACGAAACAATTGCAACAGCTAAAAGAACTATTGCCGAATTATCCATAAATATTCCTTTTCATGCCCGTCGCGCGTCAATTATGCATTATGCAAAGAGCAAGTATCCCGCGGCGTCAGGGAAAGTCGTCCCTGCGTCTTCAGTTAGCGTCATTTCGTCCCAAAAAGCCTGTCTCCGGCGTCTCCAAGGCCCGGGACGATATAGCCGTGGTCGTCAATATGGCTGTCCAGCGCCGCCGTATAGATAGGAACATCAGGATGCGAGTCGTGCAGTTTTTTTATCCCTTCCGGCGCCGCAATTATACATACGTAAGAAATCCTTTGTCCGCCGTGTTTTTTTATCAGGTTTATTCCGGCAACCGCAGTTCCTCCTGTTGCCAACATAGGGTCAAGGATAAATATTTCCCGCTCGCTTATGTCTGTGGGGAGTTTACAAAAATATTCTATTGGTTTGAGAGTTTCAGGGTTCCTGTATAATCCAATATGCCCCACTTTTGCATTGGGAATCAATTGAAGAATTCCGTCAACCATGCCTATTCCAGCGCGGAGAATCGGGATTATCGCAACCGAGCGTCCTTCACAGGCAAAGGCATCCGCTGTCGCAAGAGGAGTTTCAACTTTGATAGGAACGGTTGGCAGATACCGGGTTATCTCATAAACCATCAGTCCGGCTATTTCTTTTATTAGATCGCTGAAATCTTTAACGCACGTATTCTTGTCGCGTATCAAAGCGACTTTATGCTGAACAAGCGGATGATCGAAAACAGTCACGCGCTCTTCGCTTTTTACAATACGCATGTTCTCTTCTGCGGCAGCTATCTTGCTGAGCCGAACTGAATGACGCCCGCCCGAAAAATCGGTATTTAACCAATCTTCGACAATAAGGTTCACTAAAAACGTTGGAACAAGGCGAGCCCCAATCGCTAAAACATTTGTATCATTATGCTGCCTGCTGATGACCGCAATGTCCGGAGAATTGCATACGGCTGACCTTATCCCCTTTATTTTATTTGCCGCAATGCTCATTCCTATTCCGGTGCCGCAAACAAGGATTCCTCTGTCCGCCGTGCGGGAAGAGACAGCCATAGCCACCTCTAAAGCTACTTCCGGGTAGTCTTCTCCTTTGAATTCAACTACGCTTTCAATATCAAAAAACTGCTCTTTTTCCGAAAGAAATTTCTTTATCTCGTCAAGGTGTTCCTTACCGGTGTGATCGCAGCCGACAGCTATTTTTAATCCCATATCAGAGTTCCTCCCGTTCCATAATTTCAACAATTTTTTCGAGTGTTATTAACGCTTCGGCGCCAAGTTTTTCGTTTAACTGGCTTTGCGCTTTGTTCAAAAGCGAACGGCACTCGGTTAATGTCTCGTATTTTTTTTGATTAGCTTTAGAAGAATCTCTTTTAGCATTATTGTTACCTTTAGTTTTTTCGTCCTGCTGTCCAAAATTAAAAACTTTTTGAAGCAAATTCTTAATCACTTGCTCATTTTCCTTTCGTTAAACTACTTTTTGAACACTGACTTATATTACCACAAACAGATGTCCCAATACCTAATAAGAAACATGTAAATTAACGAATATTTCTGCTAAAATTATTTTTAAACTTTGCCTAATAATGAACTATCGTTTAATATTGTAGACAAATTTTTGCGGATTTTTCACACAAATTATTGAAAGAAGGTAAAACAATGAAAAGCAAAAAAGTAAGACGAATATTTGCAGCAGCTGTGTTATGTTTTTTCCTGTTCCCGAATATTCAGGCATGGGGGTGTACTACTATTGTAGTAGGAAAGGACGCGTCAGCAACTGGCCGCCCGATATTTGCCAGAACTGAGGATAGTATGACATATGGCGCTAAGAGGTTCTTCGTTTATCCCGCCGGGTATTACAAAAAAGGACAAACTCTTGTTCATCCTCTTACCGGTTTTCAATGGACATGGACTCATGACAGCTACAAAATGACGGGCGCTCCGGATATGCCGGTTAATGCAGAGGGCATATACGACGCCATTGGGGTAAACGAGCGCGGATTCATGATGAGCGCTTCAAACATGATAACTATCAGCGCAGGCGCCCGCTCAGCAGACCCGATACAGTCACAGGGAGGATTCGCTCAAGCCGTTTTGACCACAGTCGTCCTCGGTGAGTCCGCGACAACGGATGAAGCCATTGCTCTTTGCGGCCAGATTGTTGAGAGAGATGGAATGTCCGAGATGAATTATTGGATGCTGTGCGATGTAAATGGTAATCTTTGGATATTTGAAAGTTGCGGAGGACACCGTTGGGCTGCCGCCCGCGTTCCGGACGACTCGTTTGCCGTCGTGGCAAATGACAATGTAATTGATTATGTCGACCTTACAGACGCCGCAAACTTCCGGGGCAGCTCGGACCTTATTGATAACGCCGTGAAAAACGGGTTTGCGCTTTATGGTCGTGAAGGAACGCCGGAAGCCGGCAAGGTAAGCGTCGCGGGTTCTTATGGCACGTTAAATGGCACAGGAAGCAGTTATCGCCGTTGGATGGGATACAATATGTTTGCGCCTTCTTTGAATATCCAATTGAAGACTGCATATAACGCTACCGTGGTCTCCCCCGACCCATATCCGTATAAGCTTTTNGTTAAACCGGACAAAAAAATAAGCGCTCTNGATATCATGGAGTTTCAGAGGTCACGGTTCGCGGGAACNCCGTACGATGTCAGCGAGNCCCCCCAGGCTTTTGCGACTACAGTTATACCGGGTGGAGTCAACATGTACCGCGAAACGGAAAACGCGCAAGTAGAAAACGTTAATAATCCGGGGACGACAACCACAGTGCGCTCTATTGGTCACTATACGCAGATGGAAACTCATATTTTTGAATTGCTTCCCGATCTTCCGCCGGAAATAGGCGCGCGTTGGTGGTTCCAGGAAGGACAGGCAGATCACGCAGTAAACCTGCCATTCTATGGCAATATCAACGATACTCACCCTGCATACAAGAAGGACGTTCCATACATGGCATACGATCCCGAAAGCGCGTTCTGGATTTTCCGGGATGTTTCCTTTCTTGGGCGCTCTAACAGAATACAATATGGAAAGCCCATCCATGATTATTGGCGCGCGTACGAGACAAAATTATATGGAGAGCAGGAAGCAATAACGAAAGAGCTTATCGAAAGATATAAAGCTGATCGTGTGGACGCCGGGGAATGGATAACCGAATACACTCTCGCCACATCCCAGGCGGCGATGAATAGAGCGGGACTTATTCGCAAAGCATTGTTAAAGCACATGGATACTCGCTCCGGAGACTTGTTCGTCGTTCCGGGGAACTCCACCCCGTTCATAAATGGGACTTTCGATATTCATCCGACAGCGGGATCTGCCAATCTTACAATAAGCGATATTTATGACGTGGCATACACCCTTGGCATATCGGAGTGGACAATAAAACCCGCCAGCCTCAGACTACCTTCGCCATATCCGCCACAACGGTTTACTCCCATTTTGTATACGACAGAAGACCTTGAAACAGGACGCCCGGCTTCACTGGGAGATAACGCGACCGTTCTGCCCATACCGGGGGTAAGAGTGCACGCAGATATTCAATCGCCCGACCTTAGCGCGGGGAACGTGGTTAAGGTCCGCTACACCGCTGAAATTATGGGCGATGCTTATAAGCTGTTTCTGAATTCAGCGGAGAACGTTAAGAAAGCGTTTTCTCTGCATGCGTTTCTTCCAGGCTACCCGCAAGGATTTGAACTTGTAGGTCAAAACGGATTAGTTTCGCTCCCCGAAGTTGTAAAAGCGGGGAAAGCATGGGTTATTGGAGACAAAGAACGCGCCACTGTAATGATAGACTTTTATTTATATGA
>WRNQ01000074.1 GCA_009776565.1 Synergistaceae bacterium
TTTTGCTTTTNNATTGACATTTATTATATTTTTGTTTTATGTAATGCATAACTATATAACATTTAAATAATACACACAACACTCTGCTCTCTATTGGTAAAAGCCTCTGCTACAACGTGTTATGCTTAAGTTAATGGCATTGGGCGGGTTGCCTCCCCTACGATTCTATGCGGCGATGGTTGTGGTTGTTGTAGGGGTTGAAAATTTTCAACCCCTACAAATATTTATCTAGAAACTCATCCGCAGTGATTGGGTGAGAGTAATAAAAGCCCTGGACCATATCGCATCCAATTTTTTTAAGTTTATTAAGGTGGTCCTCAGTCTCCACTCCTTCTGCAACAACCTTAATGTTTAGATTCTTAGCTATATATACCGCGCTGCTAAATATCTGCCATGCCCTATCCTGATCTTTAGAATTCTCAAAAAAACTGCGGTCAAGCTTAATAACATCGACAAAAGTATCTTTTAACATACCAAGCGAAGAATAGCCGGATCCAAAATCATCAATGGCAAGAGTAAAACCATGCTCATGGAGCTCATCAATCACATTTACAAGAGCGTTATGGTCTTCAAGTATAACGGATTCCGTAATCTCTGCCTCTAATAAATTGTACGGAACTCCATGCTTATCCGCTATATTACAAAGCTTAGAAACAAAATCACCGGGACCCAAATGGAATCGTGAGAAGTTGACGGATATTTTAATATCCTTATTTTTCATTGTCCGGAGATTTTTCAGAAATATGCAAACCTCTTCATAAACATACATATCAAGCTTAATTATGAACCCGTTTTTTTCNAAAATAGATATAAACATAGACGGAGGTATTTCGTTGCCATCCANATTCCATTTTACTAAAGCTTCAGCACCGGCCAATTCTCCGCTTTCAGGATAAAACTTAGGTTGATAAAACACCTTGAATTGATGATTCTCAAGATCGTTGTACATTTTGTCTTCTATCTCATTTTCAAATATTGCATCTTTCTTCATTTTTTCGTCATAGCATTGTATCTCGTTATTTGCAAGCTTGGTTTGGCGGGCTATAAGGTGCGCAAAGTTTACTTTTCCAATAACTGAAGATATGTTAGTTTCTCCTTTTTCAAGGATGTACCAACCTGACGGGAACCTGATTCTGTAAGGTATCACTTTACAAATGCAAGCATAAAAATATTCCTCAAAAGCAGCTCTTCTTTCAGCTAATTCATCAAAAGAACTGCACTCAAGAAACATAAAAAATCTATCGCCATAAGCATTTCCATAAGTTTCACTTTCTTCATCCGTCATTTTTTTCAATGCTTTTGTTACACAACGCAGAATCATATCTCCAATTTTATAACTGTAAATCTCGTTCAGTAAACTTAGTCTGTCAATATTAAAACGAACCATTGCATAAGTCTTTTCCGGGTATTTCTTCATCAGTCTTTCTACGTCTTCCTGAAACGTTAAAAGGTTTGGGGCGCCTGTCAGATAATTATAATGAGCTAAATTATAAAGCTTTTTAGAATGTTTCCCTCTATCTATCATAATATATATTATCAGCGACGCAAAAACCAATATTACTGATATCAGGAAAAATGAAGTATACGTAATGATATTGTCTATTGTATTGGCAATGGATTCATTTAGAATCAGCTCTTCCTGGGATGGATCTGATAAATAATTATTAAAATCATCAAGGCTTTTGTTCATTTCGTTGTAATAAAGCAAAATGCCTCCGTAGACAACAAAAATGACACAAATAATAAATAAGAAAAAAATTTTTCTACTCTTATCCCTACGCTTATTCCAAGTATTAGACCTTTTCATTTAATGCTCCTTCCAAGGAAAGAAAATCAAAAGTTTTACATCAACCTCTTCACAAGATGTCCTTTTTGTTATATAATAATTTTCTGTGGGCTTATAGCTCAGCTGGTCAGAGCCACCGGCTCATAACCGGAAGGTCCTTGGTTCGAATCCAAGTAAGCCCACCATTAACNGCCAAATAATACATTCTAAATATTAAGACTCCGAGATTTNCCGGAGGTCTTTTTTATGTAAGCNATGATTTATATTTTTCTATTCTATCGAGCAGAGAATCCAGCACTTCCGAAGCTCTTTTATTCAAAGGGAGCTGTTTAATCATTTTATCAACTACCCCAAGTTCAGAAATCATTTTCATTGAGGCGGCGTAATTTATATCTAAAAGCCAGGTCAGCTGCAGCAACAAAAAATCCGCAAGAGAGTGAACTTCTTTGTAGGAAGAATATCCATTCTCTTCAACCTCTTTAAGGAAAGGTTCGCTAAGAGCAGCCGAAATGTTTTGGCGCGGCAGTAATTCATTAATTTTCCCCATATCAATACTATTCTGAACAAGGCGGAAAACATCTATTTTGTCCGCATCCCTGACTAATTTGCAAAATGGCGCATACAAACCGCTAATACCCTCCGGCAATTTTTTCTTGTTATGCCAGCGTACAGATTCAATTATTGCTTCATAACCTTCCTCATCTGCAAGCTCTTTGGGAAAATGAGACCTTAATTCGTCGTATCCGCGTTCTCCATGATCAACTGATGACGCGTCATACAGCGTATTGTAGTCACGAAACTGTGAAAATCTTCCAACATCATGCAATAGCGAAGCCGCCGTTCCAAGAAGAGCAGGGTCGTTATCCCAATTCATCTGAGCTGCAAGCCTGCGTCCAACGTCTTCAACTTCATAAGAATGCGCTCTCTTAATTTCGCTTATGGCAGGGAGTTTCCCATCCAAAGCAAACATACTCACATAATTATCGAACCAACTTCTAACTTGCTTTATATCATATATTCTCATATTTAATTACCATGTTTTCTCAATATATTTACATCATAAATCCCGTTGGAACCATCCATTTTTGTGGATCTACATACTTCCCGTTTTTTTTTACGGCAAAATGAAGATGAGGACCAGTAGAACGCCCGCTGTTGCCAATTTTTCCAATAATTTGACGAGGGTTAACAAATTGTCCTTCCTTCACTTTAATTTCCGAGAGGTGTCCATATATCGTCTCGCGAAACCCAGAATGTCCAATTGTTACATATCTTCCAAGGTCTCCGCCGGAACCTGTTTTAAGAACTCTTCCGCCAAGAGCGGCCAACACGTCTGTCCCAAATGGCGCCGCTATATCTATACCGCCATGCGCTCTTTCTATACCCAAAATCGGATCAATACGCTTACCATAAGCTGAACTCCTAATTCCTTTACCGGCAAGNGGCCAGTTTAGCCCAATCCAATGACCNTCAATCTGAGTCGCGCCATCTCTGTCATTTTCAGCTCCTTTTACAGCGCCGAGGGGCGCAACGCATGTAAACAACAGCAAAACCACAGCAAAAACATATTTTTCATATAATGCACTTCTGAATCTGTTCATAATTTTTAAGTCAAATCCTTTTTGCTCCATCTAAACTTACTATCTTTCTGCGTTTCTTTTTCATCCATATTTTGCGTTCCGTTTGAATGCTCCGCGTCAACGGTTTTATCCATCATCATATTGTAAAGTTTTTCATAAAAATACACCGCAGCGCTCCAGAATATGCAAAAAAGAAAGATTTTCGCAAAAACTCTGATAAGAAATAACGGCAGCTCGAAAACAATTATGTAAACTATTTCTGAAAGCAACCAAATCAATACTATCAAAGACGGTGTAAAAAAGACCATAATAAGCATTTTCCCGGGAATATCCGCGCTTTGCCAATATCCTTTCAGCTTCTGTAGAATTTTTCTTAATCTGCTTATAGATAATAAATCCATCAAAAACAGGTAAAACTTTGAAAAAAAAGGATGCATTAAAAAATACCCTCCGCTTCCTCTATAATCTAATGTTTATTTGCAAGTTATATTCCGCAGTCTCACCGCCTATAGTAGCGGGAGACTTCCTGCGAAGATCCGGTTAAAGTATACCAAGTATTACAAATTCTGCGTCATCAATTCCTCCCATTTGGCGAATAAACTCTTAAGTTCATTATTATCAATGTTTCGCTTCAATAAAAGCTCACGAATTCTTGATGACTCGGACAGTATTTCTGGATTGCACAACAATTCGTCGATTTTAGCTATTTCTTCTTCAAGAAAGTCGATTTTTGATTCGATTTGTTTAATTTCCCGCCTTGCCAGTATTTTACTCTTTTCTTCCGCGAACACGCGCGCGTTACGTTCTCTTTTCCGCTGCCTTACCTCAGTTTTCGTCAATTCCTCTTTTGGCTCACCTTCGGCGTCGTCTATCTGCAGACCCCTTTTATAAATGAAGTACGAGTAATTCCCGGGATAATCCCAAATCCTGCCATCACGAATTTCCAAAACTCTGTCAACTAAAGAATCAAGAAAATGCCTGTCGTGCGATACCAGAAGCACTGTACCTGTGTATTGGAGCAACGCTCGTTCAAATATTTCCCTCGTGCTCGCGTCAAGGTGATTTGTCGGCTCGTCAAGTATGAGGAAATTTGAATCCTGCAAGAGCACTTTTAGAAGGGCAAGCCGGGACTTTTCGCCTCCCGAAAGGACCGAAATTCTTTTATAAATATCATCTCCGCTGAATAGAAAAGCGCCCAGAAGATCCCGTTTACGCGCGGCGTCAATTTTGCCTGTCCCGGAAATTTCCTCCATTATAGTCTTTGAGTAATCAAGATTTTGCACGCTTTCCTGCAAATAATAAGAACATTGCACATTATGTCCCAGAGTTATTTTACCGTTTGAAGGCGATTCTATTCCGCTGATAAGCCTTGAAAGCGTAGATTTTCCGGCGCCGTTCGCTCCAATGAGCGCAATTTTCTGTCCCCGGATAATAGAAAAAGAGACATTCGAAAAAACTGTGAGAGGAGAGTAAATTTTTGACACGTCCTCCACCTTCACTATTTCATATCCGCTTTGCCTGGCCTCTGGGAAACGAAACGAAGCTTCGGGAGGAGAGGCTTCAATTTCTATCAGTTCAATTTTTGAGAGCGCTTTTATTCTGCTTTGAACTTGTGTCGCTTTTGTAGCTTTATAGCGAAATCTGTCTATGAAAAGCTTTGTTTTTTCTATTTCCAGTTCCTGCTGTTTTTTTTGCTCCATCAGTATCTCACGCTTTTTCCTGCTCTCCTCAAGGTAATATGAATAGTTTCCTTTCCATAGCGTGATTTTACCAGATGACAACTCCGCCGTATTGGGGCAGAGTTTATCCAAAAATCTCCTGTCGTGAGCTATCGCAACAACAGTTCCCTGTAAAGAGCCAAGCCAGTTTTCAAGCCATTCCATGCTTTCTGTATCAAGATGATTAGTCGGTTCGTCCAAAAGAAGTACATCCTGCTCCGAACCGCTAATGGAAAGCAATACACGCGCCAGTTGAAGCCTCATTTTCCATCCGCCGGAGAACTCGGATACCTTGCGTTGTAGCACTTCGCTAATATGCGTGTTAACTAGAAACCCAAGTCCTTTCAGAACTTTTCCTGTTCTTGCCGCAAATTCATGCCCCTTTTCCGTATTGAACAATTCAGCTAAGGAAACATCCGGCGCAAGTCCTTCCGATAAATCCTGGGCAAGGTAAGAGATGTTTTTTCGTTTTGGAATAATGACGCTTCCGGAGTCCGGCTCAATTTCTCCAAGTAAAATCCTGAACAACGTCGTTTTCCCTGCGCCGTTGTTCCCCACTAAAGCCACGCGCGAACCATCGGAGATTTGCCAATTCAGGCTTTTGTATAAAGCCCTCTGACCAAAATTCAATGAGATATCCGTTAACTGAATCATTTAACCACAATCCTAATAATAAAAAAGGCTGAGCTGTTGAATATAGCCCAGCCTCATTGTCTTTATCTTAACATATTGAAATAATCATGTTAATAAATGGATGAACACGCCGGAGCGTAACTTCGGCTCAAACCATGTTGATTTTGGAGGCATTATCTTTCCTGCGTCAGCTACTGCCATAAGTTGCTCCATTGATGTCGGGAACATTGCAAACGCAATTTTCATTTCTCCGCTGTCAACACGTCTTTCAAGCTCTTTGATTCCCCTTATACCGCCAACAAAGTCGATGCGCTTATCAGTTCTCGGGTCATCAATTCCAAGCAAAGCGAATAAAACATGTTTTTGTAATATTGCAACATCAAGCGATTCAATCGGGTCGTCAATAATTATTTCAGGTTTCGCCGTGATAAGATACCATTTTTTGTTTAAATACATACCGAATGCATGAAGCATTTGCGGTTTGCCGGTATCATGCGGTTCAACATTAAATTTCTCTTTAATCCTGCTCATAAACTCGTCATCCGAAAGCCCGTTCAGGTCTTTGACTATTCTGTTGTAATCCATGATATGGAGTTGTTCATGAGGGAATATGACCGAAAGGTAGAAGTTAAACTCCGCATCCTTATCGTAACCGGGGTTCGCTTCCCTGCGCATAATCCCGACTTTGACGGCGGAAGCGTTTCTGTGATGCCCGTCCGCAATGTAAAGAGCCGGTATTTGCAAAAACAAACTTTGAATTTTTGCAACGCACTCGTCAGAGTCAATGACCCATGCCTCATTTCTTACATTGTCATCCGAGACAAAATCGTAAACCGCGCCATGTTCGGCTATCCACTTTTCAACTATCGCGTCAATTTCTTTCTTTGTTCTGTAAGTCAAAAATATAGGGCCGGTGTTTGCGTTCGTTATATCAACGTGACGAATACGGTCGGCTTCTTTTTCCGCCCGTGTAAGTTCGTGCTTTATTATTTTCCCTTCCAGGTATTCGTCGATTGACGCGCACGCAACAAGGCCGGTCTGAGGACGTCCGTCCATCGTTAAGCGATAGATGTAAAGACAAGGCTTCTCATCCTGTATAAATATTTTGTCTTCTATCATTTTTTTTAAGTTGAGTGCCGCTTTCTCATATACTCTGGGATCGTAAAGGTCAACGTTCCTGTCAAGGTCTATTTCGGCCTTATCCACATGTAAAAACGAATAAGGATTTTCCTTTACCATCTCTCTGGCTTCATCAGAATTCATTACATCATACGGAAGCGCGGCAACTTTTGCGGCAAGTCGCGGGTCGGGACGTAAGGCTTTAAAAGGTCTTATTATCGACATACGACTCCCCCCTATCAAAAGACTCTTACAACTAATACGCCGTCAATTGCTTTGAGAGAATCAGCGCATGAAGCGTCCAATACATCATATACTGTATACCCGTATTCGCCTCTCGTGTTAGAAGCAACACTCATCTCTTTTACTACGCCGTCCAGTTTCTCAACAAGCCCATCCAGTTTTTTGTGAAGTACGGTTATCCTTTTGCCCGAAACCTTATCGAGCTTTGTATTCGGATAGTTTACAGAGTTTACGATGCTTCCGGTCTCAAGATAATCTTTTAGCTGAATTGCCGCCATATAGGCGCAGTTTTCCTCTGATTCCGGGGTTGAGGCGCCAAGATGAGGAATAGTTATAATTCCCTTCTTTCCCAAAACATCCTCAACAGGGAAGTCCGTAACATAATATGCAACTTTTCCTTCGTCAATAGCCGCTTTGATATCCGAATTGTTCACAAGTTCCCCGCGCGCCAGATTAATTATACGGACGCCGTTTTTCATCTTAGCTATTGCCGCAGCGTTTATCATGCCCTTCGTAGCAGCGTTTACGTCAACATGGACGGTTATATAGTCGCATTCGGCATATATCTCCTCCAGGTTGTCAACTTGTTTGAACGTGTTATCAACGGGTTTTTTTATTATGTCAAACCCAAGAACTTCCATTCCAAGAGCATGCGCCGCATAAGCCGTTTTGATACCTATTGCGCCAAGCCCAATAATCCCTAACTTCTTCCCCATGATTTCAGGACCTACAAATTCGCCTTTTCCTGCCTCGACAGCTTTGGCAACACCTTCCGTTCCGGTAAGCCCCTGAGTCCATACTATACCATCGTAAATCCTGCGGGAAGAAAGAATAATCGAACAAATAACCAGCTCTTTGACCGCGTTGGCATTAGCGCCGGGAGTATTGAATACAACAATACCTTTCTCGGAACACTTGTCAATTGGAATATTATTCACGCCGGCGCCCGCTCTGGCAACGGCAAGGAGTGTTCCGGGCAGTTCCATATCGTGCATTACAAAGCTTCTTAGGATAATTCCATCGGGATTCGCGCACTCCGGCAAAATTTCGTAGTTTGATTGCGGTAAATTGTTCAAACCAGTTTTTGAGATTTTATTCAGTGTTAATATTTTAAACATGATAAACTCTCCTTTATATTATTGATTCTCCTTGTCAA
>WRNQ01000075.1 GCA_009776565.1 Synergistaceae bacterium
GAGGAGAAAATGGCGCGTCCATAAAATAGTTTTACTTGCCACTAGTATTTATAGCTCGCCAAATTTGCAACACCATGTGGGTTGCGGGCAAAGCCCGCTTTGGCAACTTAATCCGTTACAAACCTGTTTTTTATTGACGTTCTTGTGCCGTAAGTTGATAACAATTGACAACTGGTAGTTAGTAATTGGTAAGCAAGCGCCAACCCTTATTCTAACATCTTCGGTTAAAATTACAATAAGTATTTCGTGTAATCTGTTACTATTACCATATTAACCAACTGTTAGCCACCGATTAACTTCCGGTTAGCCACCGATTAACTTCCGGTTAGCCACCGGTTAACTTCCGGTTAGCCACGCAATTGAATTGAAACATTCAAAATCATTTGCCGAATTATTTATTATTTAAGACCAGGTAATGTAAAAGCTCCAGGGAAACGAGCGATCTGCCCGTCTCCCCGGAGCTTTTCTGCTTTTATAACGTCTTAGTGCAATGGTTTTGCTTCATTCGGTTTTCGCTAACAGTTTACTACACTTTACCTGCTATCAGTTTGCTGGCTATCAGTTCGTCGCCTTCAGTTCGTTGGCTATCAGTTTGCTGGTTATCAGTTCGTCGCCTTCAGTTCGTCGCCTTCAGTTTGCTGGCTATCAGTTCGTCGCCTTCAGTTCGCTGGCTATCAGTTTGCTGCTTATCAATTCGCCGATTATCCGTTCGTTGATAATAAGTTTGCTGTTAACTGTTAACCGTTTGCTGTTTTTCAGTCGCTCCTGCACCCATGGATCTACAATCCCAGATACACTATCAGTCTGTAGAGTATCATAGCCGCTTCAGCTCTGGTCGCGTTTGATGCAGGCGCCACGTTCCCTTGACGTAGATTGATCATTGCGTTTTCTACCGCAAACGCTACGTCGTCCATAGCCCATTCTGATACGGCTTCAAAGTCGGGTGCATCGCATTCTCCGCCTTCGGGGACTTCAGCCCCAAGGGCGCGCACGCACATCGCAATCATTTCCTCACGGATAATATTGTCATCCGGATTCAGGTAAAGACCATCCTCCTCTGCGGAACCCAGAACAATTCCGGCTTCTATGGCCGCCGCCATGTACGGCCTGCCCCACTCTTGAACATCAAACCAGTCGGCAAACGTATCAGATCCGTCATAATCGTATATCAGTTCAAGTTCCAGGCTGGCTACAATAAGTTTGACCATCTCAAGCCTTGTTATATCATTCTCCGGACGGTACTCCACCGTATCGTCTGGCATTGGGTACCCGTCAACAATACCACGTGCAACCAACCCGTCGATAAACTCAGCCGCCCAGTAGTCAGGCGCAATGTCTGTCATCAATGATTGAGGTCTTGATGGCTGACCAAGTGGAGGTGTTTCCTGATCTTCCCCAAGCTCTTCGCCCAGTTCTTCGCCTGGCGCTTCAGACGGCGTTGGCGTTGCCACAGGTACTGCTCCCTTGAGTTGCGATCCGCCATAGTTTCCTCTCGGCGTCGGCAGTGGTGGCGTTACAATCGCCGTCCACTTAGCGTAGAGCGTTATATCGTTGCTGACATTGTTGTTGAAATTCCAGGCTTGAGTCAAGGCTGTATCCAAGTACCAGCCGCCAAACGTATAGCCGCTTTTTATCGGGTCTTCCGGTCGCACCAATGGAGCGCCATGGATAGTTAGGCCATCTGCGTATATATCGCCATCCGATACAAAGTTAACCCAATGTACTTCAACTTGAATAGCCTTAAGAAGCAAAACCTCCGTGAATTCAGTGTAAAGAGTAATAATTCCGTCTTCATCAGCATCTAATAGAAGTACGGCGTCCTCTCCGACCTCAAACCCCTCTTCTTCATCTACATAATGGCTATAATCATAAATCAAATAAAACTCTCCAGGTTCAAGGCCACGGAGCTCAATCTCTCCCTCGTATGTCATCTCCAACTCTAAGTTGCTCAGGGCATTTCTCCTTAGCAGCGTGCCATTCCCAAGGAGGCCTAAATACCCGTTAACGTCGTTTCTAGTCGCAAAGAAGGAAAAGTATTTTGTCTGTTCTTCCGGTTTATCAAAAGCGTACACCTCGGGATAATCAAAGCCGTATTTGTACAGATCCAGGTAATTTGCTCTGGACAACCCCTCCTCCACTGACATCGTGTAGAACCACTTTTGATAATCATTCGGCCACGTTGCATTGGTTGG
This sequence comes from Synergistaceae bacterium, assembly GCA_009776565.1. The sequence goes on from WRNQ01000075.1 coordinate 2,193, forward strand.
GTTATACATCATGGTTTCAAGCACTAAGCCGGCGCCATGCATTCCCCTCATAGAAGTCCTGTTCGCGCTGTCACTCACCGCAGGGGCATTATCTCCGTATAATCCTTTCCACATCCTGTTCGAGTAACGCTTCTTTGCGTTTGATCCCGCGTCGCCTGCTATCGGACGATTCGTCCCGTTGTTGTTGAAGAAGTTCATCATCGTGCCACAGCAGCAATGCTTTATCCAAGGCTCCTCGCCCAAAATATCTTTCGCCTTGTCATATATCTTCTTCCAATACAACGCGTAGTTTGCTATCCCGGCTTCCGGGTCGTCGTCATGCCCGTGGCCTTTAGCATAACACGCCTGCGCGCCCCACTGAGTATCGATCTTAAGTCCATCAAAACCGTATTCATCAAACATAAGGTTGCAGAAATAATCAACGTACTCGGTCATTACCCTGGGATTACCCAGACAAAGGTCCGCTGTGCCACTCTGTGGATAATATCCGCATTGCCTTACATAATACGGGTCTGGCGAATCAGGCAGTAGCTCCCCTGTCTCAGGATCATACAGCGCTTCGTTAGCCGTTACCAGATAGTCTGGGTGCGCTTCAGTAAAAGTAGTCGAAATGTTTATGTTGCGCTTGTTATCCGGATCAATCTTGGCGCCGGCGTCATCATAGGAAATACCCATATTGGCTTCCCAGCCTGTGTCATCGCCCGACGGGAACAAGTATACGCTCGAAGGCATGACCCACGCGCAGACTTTAAACCCTTTTTCGTGCAAATAGGTTGTAAACGCTTTAACTACTTTTATAGCATCTTCTTCAGTTTCGCACGGCAAATTAAGCCTTTCCGCAACTCCAGCCCACTTATACGGTTGGACAATGTATCCGCCTTCACCGCCTCTTTGGCACATTTCCATAGTGGCGCCGCCACGGGCAATCGTCCCGCGAGGATACCATCCGGCGTCAAGTATGAGGTATTTTATGCCCATGGACGCAAAAGTACCGTCGTCAGCCCAATCCATGGCTCGCGTCGGATCGAAGCCTTCGTTTCCGCCCCAGCTCTCCCAGGTATTCATCCATGAGTAATCCGGATATGTAGAAGTATCCGGTGTAGCGAGCCAATCAGCTGCTACTGAACTTTCCATACCAATGCCTGTTTCAACCAAGCTGGGAATGTACGCCATCGCTTGCGCAAACTGCCTGTTCGCCATGTAGAAGTCACCGGAATGGACGCCCACAATGCTCGTTCCAACAGTAGTGAGTTCCGCGCGTTTTAGCGTCCTGCCCGGCCAACCAACCCAGGTGTAGGCTGTGTCGTGTTTACCTTCAATGCCGCTGCCCCTGGTCGGGAGTTCCAACCCACGGATTTGGTGTGGCATTGCGGAACCAATCAGAATACCTACATTCGATCCATAAAAATCGTTAAACGGAAGTCCGCCGTTTTCTCCCCAGAACCAGTTGTTTCGCGAAATAAGATCATAATCATTTCCATCGTCTTCCTGGTCGATCCTCTCCTGATTCAGCATAGCAGTCTGCATCGTACCAAAAATATTAAATACGGGGAAGGTATAGTCTCTGCCATGAACTAGAGTTTGTCCCTGTTGCGTCCACAAGCCCGCTTCCCTGTGTTCTTCGAGATACTGTTCCTCCGGCAGCGGATCGTAAATCTTATAGTTGTTTTCGACAAATCTCGCAATATCAATATCCGCGCCACTTTGATTCAGGTATTTTGATGTAACCGAAATAACACCGGGATTTCTTTCGGATGTTTCAATCACCAGAATACGCTTAAGATTGAGCGAGGCGCTTATCCCGGTCACCGTTAACCGGTTGCCGTCACCAAAATAAGTCTCCACATCTGTTTCAAACGCAACTTCAGAGACTAAAAAGTCGTCGATCGCCACTTCGTCTCCCTCGGTACCATCTGACCTTTTTCCCGTTGTGACATAGCCGGATTTGTCTGACAAGAGTTTGGCTGAACCGACGTCAAAATTCTCATCATCATGGTCTTTTTTCATTTCAGTACCAACAGACCAGGGAAGCTTTCCGTTCCACGCGGCTTGTACCTCTGCTGAAAGAGCTGTCGGAACAATCGGCTCAGGTTTTTGCGTCATAGCTGTTTTTTCGCCGTCTTCTTCGACACGATAAACAGTCATAGACATATCTTCATCTACTTCCACATAAATCCCGTCACCCTCGAATGGATACGGACCTTCTTCTTTTTCAATTGTTTTCAGGAGCAATTGCTGCGTGAATTCGTTACCCACAGCGTCAAAGTCATGCGATGTTAAATCAAGCGTAATTATTCCGTCTTCGTCCGCAATATGGTCTTTAATATATGTATTATCTACATATTCAAGAACCGTATACTTTTTCCCTGGTTCCAGACCGCGCAGTTCCAGAGGGCCGCTGTATGTCATGGTCGCCTCTGCAGGGTTGTTGTTTGATCCGCCGACATATGAGGTTATGGCGTTTCTGGAAGCAAAAAAGCTGTAATATCTGGTGTTTCTCTCCGGTTTGTCAAACGCGTAAGCTTCCGGATAATCAAAGCCGAATTTATACAGATCCAAATAGTATCCACTGGATAAACCCTCTTCTACCGACATTGTATAAAACCACTTCTGATAGTCATTCGGCCAGGAGGCAGCAGTGGGGTTGTACATCATGGTTTCCAACACCAGGCCCGCGCCATGCATATTTCTCATACTTGTCGAGCTTGCACTGTCGCTCACTGCTGGAGCGTTGTCTCCGTATAAACCTTTCCACATCCTGTTCGAGTAGCGCTTTTTGGCGTTCGATCCGGCATCGCCGGCTATCGGACGGTTCGTTCCGTTATTATTGAAGAAATTCATCTGGGTTCCGCAGCAGCAATGCTTGATCCAAGGCTCCTCACCCAATATCTCTTTCGCTTTATCATATATCTTCTTCCAATATAACGCGTAATTCTTTATCCCCGCTTCCGGGTCGTCGTCATGACCATGTCCTTTTGCGTAACACGCCTGGGCGCCCCACTGCGTATCTATCTTAAGGCCATCAAATCCGTACTCGTCAAACATAAGGTTACAGAAATAATCGACATATTCGGTCATAACCCTTGGATTGCCAAGGCAAAGATCAGCCGTGCCAGTCTGCGGATAGTATCCACACTGCCTCATATAGTAAGGCCTAGGCGATTCAGGCAGAAGTTCTCCTGTCACGGGATTATACAACGCCTCGTTCGCTGTCGCCAAATAATCAGGATGCGCCAGAGTAAATTCCGTATCAATGGCCAGGTTACGGATGCTGGCGGGATCCCTCACGGCGCCAACTTCCGCAAATGTTACGCCCATACCCTCGTTCCAGCCGTTATCATCGTCAGACGGGAACAGATATACGCTCGAAGGCATAACCCATGCGCAAACCTTAAAACCTCTGTCATGTAAATAATCTGTAAATCCCTTGACGACTTTCATCGCATCGGCTTCCGTCTCACAATCCATGCCAAGTCTTTCCGCAACGCCAGCCCATTTATACGGTTGAACGATATATCCGCCTTCACCGCCCCTCTGGCACATTTCCATCGATGCTCCGCCGCGTGCTATCGTGCCGCGAGGATACCATCCGGCGTCCAGGATGAGGTATTTTACTCCCACAGCTGCAAAAGTGCCGTCGTCAGCCCAATCCATGGCTCTTGTTGGGTCAAATCCTTCATTTCCGCCCCAGCTCTCCCAGGTATTCATCCACGAGTAATCAGGATATGTACTGGGATCCGGCAGCGCGAGCCAATCGGCTGCTACTGAGCTTTCCATTCCTATTCCGGTTTCAACCAGACTTGGAATATACGCCATCGCCTGCGCAAATTGCCTATTTGCATTGTAGAAGTCGCCTGAATGAACGCCAACGATACTAACGCCAACATCTGTGAGTTCTCCCGCCTCAAGCGTCCTTCCTGGCCAGCCCAACCAGGTGTAAGCCGTGTCGTGTTCACCAGCGATAGCGCTTCCGCGTGTAGGCAGCTCCATACCGCGAATCTGATGTGGCATCGCGGAACCAATAAATATGCCTACGGTTGTTCCGTAAAAATCATTGAAAGGAAGCCCTCCGTTTTCGCCCCAGTACCAATTGTTTCTTGATATAAGGTCGTTCGCGGTGCATCTTTCCATATTCAGCCTGGTTGTGGGTCTTACTCCCATCGTGTTGTACACAGGCATTGTATAGTCCCTGCCGTGAACGAGCGTAGCTCCCTGCTGCGTCCATAAACCGGCCTCCCTGTGATCTTCAAGATAATCTCCCTCGGGAAGCGGGTCATATATCTTATAGTTGTTTTCTACAAATCTCGCTATATCAAGAGTACCCTCTCCATCGTAGCGGTATTGAGACGATATTGATACAACGCCCGGATTTCTATCGGACGTTTCAATCACCAAAATGCGCGTCAGGTTAAGCGTCTCGCTTTTACCCGTGACGGTCAGACGATCGCCAGGTCCAAAATATGTTTCAACATTTGTTACATTTACACCGGCGGACACTACGAAATCGTCCACAGCCACTTCGTCACCAGCAACTCCCGACGGGCCGACTGACCTTACGCCTGTTGTGACATATCCGGAGTTGTCGGACAAGAGTTTTGCGGATCCTGGGTTAAAATCATTATTGGTCGTTCCAAAGCCAACCGACCATGGAAGCTTGTCTTCCCAAGCTGTAGCAGCGGCTTCCGGAAGCGCGGTCGGGTCGATAGGTTCCGGCTTTTGTGTCATTACGGTTTTTGAACCGTCTTTTTCCACGCGGTAGAATGTCACATACATATTCTCGTCGACGCCCACAAATACCCCGTCGCCCTCAATAGTATATACGTCGCTGACCGGATACAATACAGCTTCATCAGCATCTGTTTCATCTTCCACTTCAAGTTCTTCGGCGTCTACGATGTCGGTAACTTCCTCAGTGTCGTCACCCAGCAGTACGGACTCGTCACCCAGCAGTACGGACTCGTCACCCAGCAGTACGGACTCGTCACCGTCGTCTCCCACCAAAACCTCATCGCTGGCATCGTCCGCCAAAACCACATTGTCGGCATCTTCCGCCAAGCCTTCAACTTCATCAAAGAAGTCGCTGATTACGAATACGCCATCGGGCTCTCCGTTTTCTGGTAATAGTTCAGCGGATGCAACAGGGCTAAGTGACATGAGCATCGCTAAAGTAATTACCAACGCTAGTACTCTTTTCCTCATCTGGAATCTCCCTTCAAAATTCGTTTTTTATTTGTTTACTCCCGTTTTAGCGTCCCGCTTTGACCAATCGGTAATTGATAACTGGAAACTGACAATTGATTGCTGGCAAATGGCAATTGGCAAATAACAAATAGCAACTAACAATTGGCAAATAACAATTGACAAATGGCTATTGGCAAGTAGGCGCTACCCATTATTCTAACATCTTTGATTAAAATTGCAACAAGTATTTCGCGAAAATTGTAACTATTAGCTATTAGCCAATTAGTCTATTAACATATTACCTATTAACCTTATATTCACTTACAACAGAATTGCAACATTCGAGATTACCTGCCAATTTTGGTTCAGCGTCTGACGCAGAAACCATTTCGTAATCAAATTTATTGGTTACTGTCCTCTACAGCGTTCAATTCATTCAATTCATTCAATTCATTTAATTCATTTAAAATATTCAATTCATAGCAAATACTGATGTGCTAAGCCTTACTCCGGGTGTTGACTACATATTGGAGTTTGATTATTGGGCTGATACGAACGGCAACGGTTTCCATGTTGATTTGGTTACGCCCGATTGGAATTATGTATTCGCCGGACACAAGCAAGGCAC
>WRNQ01000076.1 GCA_009776565.1 Synergistaceae bacterium
AAAAGAGCTGCGAAGAAACATAACAAACCCGCAGCTTGCCAGAACCGGACCGAAGAATTTGAGTTTTTATTAACCTGTCGGGACAGTTCCCGGACGTTTAATAAATGCAGGATAGGGATGCCGTCTTCAATAGCCTCTTTTGCAACTCCCTGCCCTCTCTCGTCAAGGGGGCGCATCAGCAACCCAGCCGGCAGGATATCATCGGAACCACCCATTACTGAAGCTGAACCTCCTATTAAAATCAACAGCTTAGGACCAAACGCCCGGATTTCTTCAGTTTTCATGCGGACAATCTCGTCTAAGTCCCTGGGTATCAATAATGGGACGCCGCCTGCAGCGGAGGCTTCCTCCAGCACGGTCATCGCTTCCGGCGAATAATTTTTCCCTGTTTCGTCCTCTCCGCCGGGCGTGTAGTATCGTGATTGCGTTTGCAAGTGTCCGGCTTGTCGTAAGCGGAGTTCCAGAAGCGGCCAGGGCGCCTCCATTCTGTTAGCTCCCCAGGTCGAAGCGCCCAGGGAAACTCTCAGTTCAACCTTCAGTCCCCTTATTTCCGAAGCGGAGAGCGCGGACACCAGAAAACCGGGAAATGACCCCGATGCAAAAATCATTACGCGATCTCCACGCACTAAGCCTGCCTCGTCAAACCAACGTAAAATATGTACCGCCCACATTGGATCCGTTGAAATCTGCTTTAATGGCAGCGGTCCCAACGTGGTCGTAATTTCACTCCACTCGACGCCGATAAGCCCGGACATTCTGTGGTCAACCTGAGATGGAGCTACGTCTTCCCATCCGGACTTTTCCGCCCACAGAGCCGCTTGCTCCCTCACCGGAGTGGAGTTCAGCCACGTCCAGAGCGAAGCTTGCATAGCATTTACCTTATTTAACGCCTGCTTTTCCTCGAAAGACATGTTGATAGCTCCATAAGTGGAAACGATATAAATCCCTATCATCAGCAATGTTACGATGTAGAGCCGCTTTTTGGCCTTATGCTCGAAAATCCTTGATTGAAATATGTAGTTCATTTCTTTCCCGCCTCAGAGCATAGTTGCAAGAAAAGTCCAGGACGCAACCGCAAGGGACGAAGCAAAGGCCGCTGAAATTGCGGTGGAAACGGCGCCTGCAAGCGTGATACAAAGCCCCTGATGTTGGATATCAGCGGCAATGAGTCCCGGAACAACCCAACCCAACCACAGCGGGAATGCAATTCCAAATGAAGGGAATAAGTATGCCCACAGGTATCGGGCTGCTAAAGCCAACAACATTGAAGCGCCGACACGTTCCCGGCCGTAAAGCCCCCGGCGCCTCACAATGAGCTCAAGGACAGGCGCCAAAAGGACGCCAACAAGAAGAGAACACAAGCAACTCACTGGCATGTTCGCATGAATGGCTAAGATGCCGGGAGTCAGCAATCCTCCGCAATTCCAGCCCGTTCGCCGGCTCCATATGAGCCCGAAGATAATCCCAAGTGCTAATGGTATTTCCATTGTAAAAGCCTGCATGATTGTTAGCTATCTTGCCGCATCGAAAGCAGGAAATCCAGTGGCCAGCCTGCCACATTACCACAACCAAAAACCTGCCCTTCCCAAAACTTTAAAAACGAAGACGCATCCTGAATCTTGTCGTTCCATGCGACGATGGAAGAGCTAAACAATTGTAAAGCATTCTGAAAAAGGTTTAACTTCAGGTTACGGGTGAAAATGCACCGTTTCCACGGTAACGAGTTGATCCAGGGAAGGAATGCAACGAGTCGCGCTACTCTGTCAACCCGGTGATGGTACAGAAGCGTGGTTTTCTCCGGTTCCCAACTCGTGGATTCGAAGAGTCGCAGCGTGCTGATGGGTTCATTAGCTGAGAAAGCTGCTGCCAGTTGGCGGGAATCCTGATTTACTATCTGAAAGTCAGCGATGTCCAAAGGGAGCGAAGCCATGACGCGTAGTGACGATTCCAGGGGAAAGCCAATAGCCTGGCACACAGCGGAAGCCAGTTCCATGTTCTCGCGCAGGTGGAGATGCAGTTTACCGTAGGCTTCAGGAAGCTGAATGGGGTTTAAAATTACATTACCGCGCGTTTTGAGCAATTCCCTTATACCGGTATCAATTTCAACGCCGCAGGCGACCGGAATTCCTTCAGGGATGCCCTGAAGCAACGCGCGACAGGCGCCTTCTTTACCGGGCCCCCATACTTCCTCGTGGTCAGGCCGGCAATTCGTCCACACCACCATCGTCGGCGAAACGATTTTTGCGGCAACACGCTGAAGTTCAGGAGCGACTGCGCTATTTTCCACCACTATGGCTTGCGTACCCGAATTAATCTGGGACGCCCACCATTCCATCTCTCTGATATGTCCCGGAGATGTCCGCCTGATAATCCTTTCTCCAATCGGTGAGAGTTCGCGCGGGACGACTCCTGTAATGCGCGAACGCGTCAAAAATGATTCGGACACAAAAACCTCATGCAACAGGCGCACCAAGCTGCTCTTGGCACGCGTACCAGTCACAAGGATCCGATGTTTGACGTCATGCAAATTACTCAACAACGAAAAAGACCTCCATACACTGTTGATTTACGTTTTCTGTAGAATGTTTTATTCATTGACCAGCAGGCGGCTTCAAGTACATTCCTACGCCGTTTTCCATGATGTCCTCGTAGCTGGGTATTCCTTCAATTGTTATAGCTTTGTCGTCGAAATAAAGCCCCAACATTTCCATGAACACACAAACTGCTGTTACATGCCGCGCCACTCGCAGAGAAATGGGCTGATCCCCATCAGTATATGGAATAAAGAGAATACCTAAATCACGTGCTTTAACATATGCCTTATCCTTTCCCGTGAGGACAAGCGCCTCGTCAGTGCGGCTGCGCAGACGTCCCTGAGAAGGGTTCCCCGTCTCCATGAGTATGGGCATAGTTTCCGTATAGTCGCCCCATTCACGGTGCGAAAGTCCGCGTAGATTTACCGGGGAAGGTTCCAAACTGAACTCAAGATCCATAACTTGAAGCTCCATCGTGGCTGCCGCCGCCAACTCCATACTTCGCTCGTGCGCAACTATTGCGTTTATGACGGGATACTCCGGAGAGGCTTCATGCAGGTCGAAGGCCAAGTCGACTTTTTCCCTGCGAATAAGCTCCATAATGGCAAAAGCTATCTGCTCCGCAGGGGTTCCGTCCGGGTCTCCCGGATAAGCGCGGTTCAGATTCTTGCTCTCAACGCCCGCGAGTTCCTGCCCGGAAGGTTTGTGAAGGTATATGTCCGGTGTAGGCCACATGATTGTGTGCTGCAAATCGCGGGACCCGTAACGAAACGTACGATGCCCGCCCTCTGCGGTTGGAATATTAATGAAGGATGGGGAGGCTTCCTGCGGGAAATTGTGGCGGAAACCGGAATATGCTGCAAAAGGAAGAATGATGAGCCTACCTTCATTAACATGTGCGTTTTCTAAAAATAAAACCGCAGAAAGCCAGCCTGAGGGTTCATTAGGATGCGTGCCTCCCATGATAAACACTGTGCCGCCAGAGATACCGCTGTCCTGAATGTATACTGCCGAGTCAAGCGGCGTATCCTTGATTTTTGGGAGATAATCCGAAAGCATTGATTTTTTAAATTCTGAAACTGGAAAAACCTCATCTTCTTTCCACATTTTCATAAAATCCTGCGCAGCCAGCCAACAGATGAGAAGCGCTACGGAGAGGAGCAACGTCGCGGTCAGCGCGNNGCCGTTTTCTTTTTTATTTTTCGCGTCCATGCCGTCCCTCTCCCTACTTAATCAAAAGTATCCTCAACACTAGAGGAATGATGACGAGCGCAGCCGTCGCCTGTTTCCAGAATTCTTTCTCACGATAGGCGCAATGCACCGTGAGAAACAAGACCAACGCGATAATAATCCGATAAATTATCAGCAATTATGATTCCCCCTTAAAATCGCAACAAAGAGGCTAAAGGCCCCGCATAAGCGATAAAGAAAATTCCCCACAAGGCGATAGCCAACGCGGGAATCAAACAGAGCTTCAGTATTTTGAAATAGTTTTGTTCACCAACGACGTGTCCTGCGAATATTCCGGCAAGAGCAGTAGGCGGCGTCAAATCACCAAGGCTTACAATAAGAGAAAGGGCTGAAGCCATGATTATCTGGTCTTTAGCTAACATAGCGAACATAAAAGGAACTCCCAGAACCGAGGCTGATCCAAACGAAGAAATGGCGCCGAAAAGTATCAGTGAAATGGGGATGCTCAGGTAAAGAGCCCATTCGGGAATGGAAAGCGCGCTTAATACGACGAATCCTCTTACCCCATTAAGAGTCATGATTTGGATAAACATTCCGACGCCCATAAGAATTCCCATAACCGGCAGAGCGTCACGGATAGCTTCCGAAGCGGATGAAAAAAAGTTCCAACGGCGCCCTGTGAAGATAACTGAGATGGATGCAATCAGAAACTGAAGCGGCATGCCCAGGAACGGAAAAACCTGAGGGAAGAGTTGCTCTCCTGACATCAGAACTACCAAAACAATAAACGGGGTACAGAGTCGCAATGTGAGCGGAACGGCATTCATCAGGGCAAGTTCTTTTTCCAGAGCAGCTTCATCCCTGCCTTCCTTTTTTCTGAGACTGGGCCAAGCCAGCAGCATTGCGGCGAAAATAGCCGGAGGAATTGTTGCGGCTAAAAGCGGAATGGTAAAGCCAACGTATGGCATGTCAATTCCTCCGCCAATAATCATGACCGGAATGTTTACCGGTGGCGCAATCATACCCAGCAGGGCTGCAATGGCAATAAGCGCGCCCGTTTTAACTCGGGGAACGCCTAAGTGCATCAGAATAGGGGCAATCAACGCGCCTGTAGTGAGACAACAGGCTGTGGAAGAACCTGTCAGCATGCCCGGCAACATAATCAGCAGCGTAACGCCTAAGGAGAGCAACAGGGGTTGGTCCCGGAATTTCCGAATGCACCTCGCTGCGATTGCTTCAAGAAGCCCCACAGCCTGAACGGATTTCATAAAGATCATGGCCGTTGCAATTATCAATATCGTGTCAATATATCCAAACATCCCTTCCACTAAATGGCGGACGGGAATTCCGTATCCGGCAGTCAGAGCCCCTAAAACAGCCGCTCCGGACATTGCTATTGCAATGGGGAGTTTCAGCGCGAAAGCCCCCAGCGCAAACGCTGCAATCATTACCAAGGCATAGATTCCTTCAGGGAAAAACCAATCAAGCGTCATGCCTTTCATACCTCCTTATGGCTATTAAACCAATTTAGCGTTAAAACGCAATTCCCCATTCTTTCAGGTCAGATAAGAGAGGTTCCTGAGTGTTTTGAATTTTATCCACCATGACGATGGGAACATCCGCNCCCTTGAGTTTGTCAAACAGACCATCATTATTGCCGCCCTTAACGACGATAATTTTCTCACCATAANAGACAGAGCCATTCACGAAAAAGTCGGAAAGCTCCCCTCTGCGGGNCTCGCCTCCTACGTGCATTACGAGGATATGGATTCCTTTGCTTTTTGCAGCGTCAAAAACTTTTTGAGCGCGCTCCATTTCCTGTTCCTTTTTAATGCCCGCAGCGCCAAGTCCCTTTGCACTGCCGCCAATAACAGCAACAAGAACCTTATTATCCGCCAGTTCATTAACTTCAAGGCTGGATTTATAATATGGCTCAATTTTCATCCTTTTNAGAATTACCCTCACCATCATTGCNTCGGGGCTTTGNCCGACGGACATGAGGGCAATTTCAGACGCCGGAGAGGCTGTTGCTGCAAATAATACGAACAAAAGCGCCAAACCTGTCGCCGTTTTTTTAGAAAACATGACTTTTCACGCTCCTTAATCTATTGTGTCCTTTTTACTTCTCCGATTCATTATTTGTTGTTACAAATACGCTCATTCTATATTATCGCCTGGTATTTTACAACGTAGCGCGACATGCTCAAAAAAAATTAAAAAATAATCCTCCGCCGCTCAAAAAGATAAGCTGAGGATTATTATTTTTCTTACTTATTTGATCACGAGCCAACTGAACTTGGCTCTGTATTCAATCGCCGCAAACGCCCTACCGTTTAATACCCAACAGCAACGCCGTTACGGCGTGAGTCTGCGCCTCCAACGAATTCTCCATCCTTGAGCATTATTCCCTGAGCTCCTCCGAAATAGAGGTCTTTCGGGCGCGGGTCAAGATCGTGTCCGCGCGCCTGCAGACCATCCAGCGCGCTTTGCTCCACCCCGGCCTCGATCATCAGCTTTCCGGCATTACCTCCACTGACCGTGTTGAAAAGACGCGGAGCTTCTATTGCTTCGTCCATGCTCATTCCGAAATCTATTGCGTTCATTATGATTTGGGCTACAGCCAGTATTATACGTGTTGCGCCGGGCGAACCAAGCGCCATAAATGGACCTCCGTCCTTGTCCAGGACTAGTGTTGGAGTCATGGAAGAAAGCGGTCTCTTACCCGGCTCCGGAGCGTTCACGCTCTCGGGATTGAAAGAAAAATCATCCATTTCGTTGTTGAGCAGGAATCCGTATTCAGGCACGAAAACGCCCGAGCCGAAGAAATAGTTGATTGTCCAAGTCCAGGCTACTATGTTGCCTTTGTTGTCCATAACTGAAAAATGCGTCGTCGAATTATGGGAGTTATGCTCGCCCGCCGATGCGTTCGAACTCACAGTTATATCATCGAATGGGAAAGGGTCGCCAGCTTCAACTACCTTCATAGCATCGGCGCCAATGCGCGACGCCTGGGCGTCGGCGTACCCTTTTGACATCAGCCCTTTGAGGGGTACTTTTGCGAAAGCTGTGTCCGCCATGTATTTACCACGGTCGGCAAACATCATCTTGCTGGTCTCCGCTAAAGTATGTAAGTAATTCTCGCTATTGTGTCCCCATGACTCAACAGGAAACCTTTCCATTATATTCAGTATCTCAATTACATGCACGCCGCCGCTGGAGGCCGGAGGAGGAGCAACCACAGTGTAACCCCGGTATGTACCGGTGAGGGGTTCACGTTGTTCGATTTTGTATGAAATCAGATCCTCCTTCGACATGATACCGCCCGCTTTTACCACTGCCGCGACAACCGCGTCGCCTATCTCTCCTTTGTAATATGCGTCAGGACCCTGCTCAGCCAGAATTTTAAAAGTTTTGGCAAGCATGGGGTTTTTCAATGTTTCACCGGCTTGGATAGGAAGCCCGTCCGGTGTGTAGGGTGTGCCTTCCGGATTATATACGCTGACCTTTTCGAATTCATCCACAACGATTGAAGCCAGNAAGTTGTCCACTACGAAGCCTTCTTCAGCAAGTTTAATTGCCGGCGCCGCGACTTCAGCAAATGAAAGAGTTCCGTATTTACCTAACAGTGTAAAAAGGCCCGCTACCGAACCCGGAACTGCTATAGCTTTGCCACCTTCTTCAGACCATTTTTCCTTTTCGGACTGTTCGGATGCAAAGATATCCTTTGTTACGGCAAGGGGCGCCACCTCCCGGAAGTCCCAGCATACTATGTTTCCATCTGCCAGACGGATTGTGGCAAATCCGCCTCCTCCAAGACCAGAAGCGTTGGGCTCCACTACGTTAAGAGCCAGCGCTGTCGCCACTGCCGCATCAATTGCGTTGCCGCCCTTTTGCAGTATTTCCACGCCCGCACGGGAAGCAATCTCATTCGCCGCTGCCACCATGCCGTTTTTCGCTTGCACATTCTCAAATGCAATTGGGTCGTTTGCCGCCCAAGCTCCCGACACGCAAAGAACAACTGCCGTAAAAACCAAGACCAACGTTATTAAATTACTCAATTTCATTATAAAAAGCACCTCTTCCCTTCATAAGATTACCGATACAAAATCCCGGAAAAAACACTGTATTCTCATAGCGCTCAACTTATTTCATTATACGATTATACAATGTTATTCTTAAAATTATACAAATCATTTGTTGTCACGTAAAAGCGTATTTGTTTCT
>WRNQ01000077.1 GCA_009776565.1 Synergistaceae bacterium
AAACGCTTCTTTGCGGAAAGAAACTGCTGAACGCCTTGACGCTATAACGAAACTTACTGATATAGGGTCAGGCTATTCTCTCGCCATGCAGGATCTTGAGATAAGAGGAAGAGGGGAGATACTTGGCACAAGTCAACATGGGCGTGGAGAAAGAGGAGGGTTTAATTTTTTCTACAGTATGCTTGAGCGTGAAATTGAAAAGCTCAGGGGAACTATACGCAAGGATGTAGTTGTGGAAAGCGATATCAATGGTTTAATACCTAATTACTATATCCCTCAGGAGAGTGTGCGCGTGACGATTTATCGCAGGTTACTTAAAATTTCAAGTTTTTCTGAAATAGAAGAACTCAGGAACGAAATAGCGGACCGTTTTGGAGCGCTTCCCGAAGTTTTGAAATATCTGTTCGATATAACCCTGATTCGCAATACAGGCGCTCAATATGGAATAGACGAGGTTGTAGCAAGAAGGGGCGAGGTTACTATCAAAGGCGATTCGGCAAAATTAAAACACCTGCTTGCAAATTCCCGCAAATGGGTATTACCATCCGAGTTACGCGAAAAATGTACAGTAACTTCGATAAGCGGAAACAACACCTACAGTTTGATTCGTTCTCTCGCTGAATTATTGCGGTAATTTTCAAGGTTTTTTCTTATATTTGTTGTATTGTTGGATAAATTTGTTATGATTGTTCTGTTTTAATTATATTCCGCTTTCCTTTAAGGGGGATTTTTTTGCATTGAGTGTATTTGAAGAACTGGTTGGTATAATGGAAAAACTTAGAGGTGAAGGCGGTTGCCCTTGGGATCGCAAGCAAAGTTACGGGACATTGCGCGCTTATATTATTGAGGAAGCTTATGAGCTTGTTGAAGCGATAACGAACGGCTTGCCTGATAAAATAAAAGAGGAGAGCGGAGATCTTCTTTTGCAGATAGTTTTTATTGCCTCAATAGCTAAAGAGAAATCTCAGTTTGACATAAATGATGTTATTAACAGTTTATGCGGTAAACTTATACGTAGGCATCCGCACGTATTTGCAAACGAAAGCGCTGCGGACAGCGATGAAGTACTACGAAACTGGGAGCGCATTAAGCTTGAAGAGAAAAAGGTCAATGAAGCAAATCCATCTGACGATAAAAGAAACTCTATTTTATCAGGCGTGCCGGGAGCGCTTCCGGCTTTATTAAAAGCGTACAGGATTCAGGAGAAAGCAGCTCATGTTGGATTTGATTGGGAAAAAGAGGATATCTCGCCTGTATTACTGAAAATACAGGAAGAGATGGCGGAAATTGTAAAGGCAGTTGAAGAAAAAGATGCAATCTGCATTGAAGAAGAGGTAGGGGACTTGTTATTTGCAAGCGTGAACCTTGCGCGGCATCTTGAAGTCAATCCTGACGTGGCGTTGGGGCGCGCTAACGAAAAGTTTATTTTAAGATTCTATGAAATCGAAAAATTAGTTGCGGAAAGCGGTAGGAATTGGGCGGAATTCAGCTTACGCGAGTTGGATGACATGTGGAATTTAGCTAAGGAGAGAGTAGGATTGCTTTTAGAATGAGGAATTGATATAGAAAGAGAGGATTTTTTTGATGGCGAAGGCAAAGAAAAAAGCATTAATTATGGAAACAGTACTTAGGGACGGGCATCAATCGTTGATGGCTACTCGCATGAAAACTTCAGATATGATACCTATCCTTGAAAGAATGGATGACATTGGTTATTACGCGCTTGAAATGTGGGGTGGAGCTACTTTTGATACTGCGATGAGGTTCCTTGACGACGACCCATGGGAAAGACTGCGCGTTATACGAAAACGCGTAAAAAATACTAAGCTGCAAATGCTGCTGCGAGGGCAAAACCTTGTAGGATACCGCCATTATGCGGACGATACGGTTCGGGAATTCGTAAAGCGGGCAATTGGGAACGGCTTAGATATAATACGTGTTTTTGACGCCCTCAATGATACAAGAAATATGGAAATTGCCGCTGATCAGGTGAAAAAAGAAAAAGGACACCTTCAGATGTGCATATCATACACAATTTCACCTGTTCATACGCTTGACTCGTTTGTAAATATGGCAGTGGAAATGAAAAAAATGGGCGCCGACTCTATAGCGATAAAAGATATGGCAGGGCTTCTCAATCCTGCGGATGCCGTATATCTTGTTAAATCTATAAAAGAAAAAGTTAAAGGGGTGCTTATTGACATACATTCTCACTATACGAGCGGTATGGCTTCGATGACTTATCTTGCCGCTATAAAAGCGGGAGCGGATATCGTGGACTGCGCNATATCTCCATTTGCNACGGGAACCAGCCAACCGCCAACAGAGTCGCTTGTTGCGGCGCTTTATGGCTCNCCGTACGATACCGGAATATCNCTTGAAAAATTGGCTGAAATTGCTTTTTACTTCAAGGACATCCGAGAAAAATATGGAAAACTTTTCGTGGATATTGGGGTGGACGTGAATGTGCTGCTTTATCAAATACCCGGAGGTATGTACTCAAATCTTGTTACCCAGCTGAAGGAGAATAAAGCTCTTGATAAGCTTCCTTTGGTGCTTGCCGAGATTCCGGTGGTCAGAGAGGCAATGGGATATCCGCCGCTGGTTACGCCCACGAGCCAGATAGTTGGGATTCAGGCGGTAACGAATGTTATGACTGGTCGCTGGAAGAATTTTTCAAAGGAAGTCCGCCAATATTTCCTTGGGTATTATGGTCGTCCTCCGGCGGAAGTTGACCCGGAAGTAAGAAAGCTGGCAATAGGGGATGACGAGCCAATAACCTGCCGTCCGGGAGAAAAAATACCGGCGGAAATGGAAGGGGCGCGCAAAGAAGCTGCCGCCTGGTCTACTCAGGAAGAGGACGCTCTTTCGTGGATAATGTTCCCCCAGGTCGCAAAGGACTTTTTACCAAAAAAATTTGAAAGCGCGGATAAAGGACGAATTGATTAAATTAGGATCCATTCTGAATTATGCGACAATCGGATATAATTATTGATATATAGGGAGGTTATTTTGGTGACGAAAGAAAAGAAAAAAGCGTTAATAATGGAAACTGTACTAAGAGACGCTCATCAGTCTCTGATGGCTACTCGTATGAAAACTACGGATATGATACCAATCATCGAAAAGATGGATGACATTGGCTATTATGCGTTTGAAATGTGGGGCGGAGCTACTTTTGACACTGCAATGAGATTTCTTGACGAGGACCCATGGGAAAGGCTGCGTATAATCCGTAAACACGTGAAAAATACAAAACTGCAAATGCTGCTGCGGGGACAAAACCTTGTAGGGTACCGCCATTATGCGGATGATACGGTTCGTGAGTTCGTAAAGCGCGCAATTGGAAACGGACTGGATATAATACGCGTTTTTGACGCCCTTAACGATCTTAGAAATATGGAAGTAGCCGCTGATCAGGTGAAAAAAGAAAAAGGTCACCTTCAGATGTGCATATCTTTCACTCTTTCGCCGGTGCATACGCTTGACTCGTTTGTAAATATGGCGGTGGAAATGAAAAAAATGGGCGCCGACTCAATAGCGATAAAAGACATGGCTGGACTTCTAAATCCTGAAGATGTCGTATATCTTGTTAAACAGATAAAAGAAAAAGCTGACGGTATACTTATAGACATACATTCGCACTATACGAGCGGAATGGCTTCAATGACTTATTTTGCCGCTATTGAAGCGGGAGCGGATATTGTGGACTGCGCGATATCTCCATTTTCTATGGGAACAAGCCAGCCGCCATCGGAGTCGCTTGTCGCAGCGCTTTATGGTACGCCGTTCGATACGGGGATATCTCTTGAAAAATTAGCCGAAATTGCATTTTACTTCAAGGATATCCGGGATAAATATAAAAACATTATTGTTGATGTAGGGGTGGACGTAAATGTGTTGCTATATCAGATACCCGGAGGGATGTATTCAAACCTTATTTCCCAACTGAAGGAGAATAACGCGCTCGACAAGCTTCCTTTAGTGCTTGCCGAAATCCCCGTGGTGCGGGAGGCGATGGGATATCCTCCGCTTGTTACTCCCACAAGCCAGATAGTTGGGATTCAGGCGGTAACGAATGTTATGACTGGACGCTGGAAAAATTTTTCAAAGGAAGTTCGTCAGTATTTCCTCGGGTATTACGGTCGTCCACCGGCGGAAGTTGACCCGGAAGTAAGAAAAATGGCAATTGGGGGCGAAGAACCAATCAGTTGCCGTCCGGGAGACAAAATACCTTACGAAATGGAAGAGGCGCGTAAAAATGCTTCCGTTTGGGCTACCCAGGAAGAGGACGCTCTTTCGTGGATAATGTTCCCACAGGTCGCAAAAGACTTTTTGCCCAGAAAATTTGCAAAGGAAACTTTACGTGACGTAGGATTTAATGAACTTGTTGATGGAGTAGCATATCCGATTTGAGTTCTTACTGTGAGTCTGTAGAATTTGCCACAGAAGACGCTATGACGCGTCTTTGGGGCGTTGAAGATGCGAATGTTGACATATTTCAGGAACGCTTTCCCGTCAATCTCATTTTACGCGGTCTTTCAGTTCAGATACGCGGAGCTGATGAGGAACCCGTACGGATAGTTACGAAATTAATTAAGCGACTTTCTTCTGTCGCCAATAGGGGTTACAGAATTAGTACAGATGATATAAGATATGCAATGGACGCCATTGCGGAAGGAAAGGATCCTCATATAGAAGCTTTATGTTCAGAGATAATATGCTCCACTGCAAAGGGTAAGCCAGTCAGAGCAAAAACTGTGGGGCAGATGGAGTATATAAAGGCAATACGGGAAAATTATATTTTGTTTGGTATCGGGCCTGCAGGAACGGGTAAAACTTACCTTGCAGTTTGTGAAGCGGTATCTATGCTGAAATCACAGAGAATCAACCGCATTGTTCTTGTCAGGCCAGCTGTTGAGGCAGGTGAAAGGTTAGGTTATCTGCCCGGAGATGTGCAGGAAAAAGTTGAACCATACGTAAAGCCTCTATATGATGCATTTTATGATTTGCTATCAGCAGAACGTTTCTTAAGATATATTGAAAAAAACGTTATCGAGATAGCTCCTCTTGCATATATGCGAGGGAGAACATTAAATGACAGTTTTATAATTCTGGACGAGGCTCAGAATACTACGCCGGAACAGATGAAAATGTTTTTAACAAGGCTTGGCTTTGGTTCAAAGGCTGTGGTTACAGGAGATATCACTCAGATAGATTTGCCTTTGGGGAAACAGTCGGGCTTGTGTCAAGTCAGTAATATTTTAGAAGGAATTGATGGGATATCATTCTTTAAGCTTACTTCTGCTGATGTCGTGAGACACGAAATTGTACAAAAGGTTGTGCAAGCCTATGAGAGATACGAAGAGCAGAACCAGAATAAAAAATAAACTTATATCAACAGTTGGAAATATATTGCATATTTACAGCGAGACAAATGTATTATTGCCTTTGCTTTTGCTTTTCGCGAGCAGCGCCATATTTTTGCAGTGGATGCTGGGGCATAACTATATCGTTGGGCTGCCGTCTCCACAGAACTATATAGCCCGCAACGAGCTGCAGTATATAGATAGAACAGCCATGGAACGTTTGCGTGAATTGGCCGAACAACGTATAGTAGCGGTCGTGGTGAAGGATGGAGAAAAGAAACAGGAATTCAGGGTTGCAATGCAACTGCTACGTAATATGACAAACGAAACTACAGCTATTCCAATAAATGATTTTCCACAGGAGCTTTTTGAAGCATTAAAAAATATGTCCGAACCTGAACGAAATATGGTTCTATCACGTGTTGAGGAAACCGAAAGGGTTTTATCTGCTCAAACAAGCGATGACGCTGATTTTATGTCATATAGCGAACGCATATGGCTTGAAGTTGATAAATTTGATTTATCGCCAAATTTAGCTAATATTGCCTACCAAATTCTGCATAACCTTATGGGGAATAACGTTAAAATAGACGAACAGCTTACGCAGGAATTTAAAAGTCAGCAAGGCGACAGTATTCCTATTATTGAGAGAAGAATTGAAACCGGTGAAACAATAGTTGAAAGAGGACAAATAGTAACTCGCCAAATTGCGGCAATTCTTCGTTCTCAAGGGTACATCGGGCAGGTATTTCCTTTGCGTTCATTAATATTTTGTAACGTTTTAGTATTATTGTTGCCTTTTTGGTTTAATATCTTTATAAAAAAAGAATTACCACAAAGACGCAGCTTACCAAGTTTTTTCATTTCGTTGATAATAGGTTCGAGTTGGTTTTTGGAGATTTTGGGGCAATATCTCAGTGTAGTAGGGCTTGGCAGTTGGTTTCTGATTGTTGCTTCAAATGCAGCTTTATCATCTAATATCTCTTTTAGTATTTCATTTGCGGGAAATTTTATTACCGCATTTCTTATAATAGGGACTTCTTTTGGAAATATGGGGCTGCTTTTGTTTTTGGGCATTATATCCGCTATATCAGGATGCTACATTATGAAAGACCTCGTTTCGCGCAGGAGAATAATGAATCAGGTAATTCTTTTGGGGTTGGTCATAATAATATTTGACATTATTCTAAGGTGGGTTATAAATTTACCTTACATCTGGCTGACAAGCGTAAAATTATTCGCTCTGGGCACTGTTCTAAACTTTACATTTTCGTTATCCTTGCCATTTATTGAAGGAATTATGGGAATCGTTACCCCGATGCGGCTTCGTGAAATTTGTCATCCTTCTGTGCCTCTATTAAAAAAATTACAGATAGAAATTCCCGGAACTTATCAACATGCGCTTACTATTAGTTCTTTGGCTGAAGCTGTGGCGGAGGATTTGTCTCTTGACGTCAACCTTATGAAAGCAGGAGCTTTTTATCATGATATAGGAAAACTGAGGCGCCCGCATTATTACGTTGAAAATCAACTTAATGTAGGGAATATACAGGATTCTCTTTCGCCTCCTCTTTCTGCATTGACGATATTAGCTCATGTAAAAGAAGGGCTTGAACTTGCTGCTGAATACAGGCTTCCTCTTGCTGTCCGCGACTTTATTGCCGAACATCACGGAACTACATTCATGAGTTATTTTTATAAAAAGGCGCTGGCAGAAGGATTGAATGTGACAGAAGAACAGTTTTGCTATCCGGGACCAAAGCCGCAATCGCGTGAGACAGCATTGCTCATGCTTTTGGATTCAATGGAAGCCGGAATACGTTCTTCGGGTCAAAATATTTCTTCAGTTACGGACATAGAGAGAGTTATCAATCGCGTATTTGAGATGAAACTTTCTGAGGGGCAGTTAGATGATGTCAACTTCACTTTCCGGGATTTGGCTAAAATTAAGGAAGTCATGCTAAAGACCTTCCAGTCTATGTATCACACTCGTAAAATAAAAGAATTGCAAGATAAAACACAACGAGCATAATTTTTTGTTATGATGCGAGGAGGCGCTCTATGAGATATATCGTAAAGCCTGTAATGATTTTATTATTGATAATAAGTCTACTTTCAGTTTTATGTTCAGATTCTTCAGCTTCCTCCGGAATAGTGCTTGCTCTGTCAGGAGGCGGTTTGAGAGGAGTTGCTCATGTTGGAGTAATGAAAGTGCTTGCGGATAATAATATCCCAATTGTTGGCATAGTTGGAACAAGCATGGGGGCTTTAATGGGCGGACTTGCTGCGGTAGGATACACTCCGGATCAGATTTTTGAAATAGTTTCAGAGGTCGATCTTGCTACTGATTTATCTGAGAACAGCGGTCAGATTTTCGTTCAAACCGGTTCTCATTACGATACCAATATTCCGTCAGGATATTGGCTTCG
>WRNQ01000078.1 GCA_009776565.1 Synergistaceae bacterium
CGAAGGGCGCGGCGATAATTATGACACGTCTTCGCGAGCCCAGCCTTTAGCCGTGGGCGGCATTTAGCCGCGTGCGACATCGTGGTGGATGGCAAGTGGCGATCAATCGTTTTTTGTTAAAAACAAGGACAAAAACTGGATTGCCGCGTCGCCGTTCCGGCTCCTCGCAAAGACGTGTTATTATGCCACTGATTGCCGCTACCAAACGAACGCTCGCGGCTAAAGGCTCCTTACAAAGACGACTAAACAAGCGTTCACCTAAGCTGAGATGGTTGACAAGCGCTAATTTTACACGTCTTCGCGAGCCCGAAGGGCGCGGCGATCCAGTGTCTTTATTTTTGCCGTTTGTATTGTGTTTTCAATATTCTATGGCACATTTTCGTGTGCGAAGTTTGAATAAAGAATAATCGCATTATAATGTTGTTCGTCTTGTATCCAAGATGCTTAAATTTTGTAAGATTACAGAAAATTTCCTACATAATTTTTGCAGAGAATGATAAAATACTATCGCCATGGGATTAGTATATCGTATCCCTTGAGAATTGGGCAACAAGCTCATACCTCTTAGAATTCATAGGCAAAGTCATGATGTCGAGATTAATGATATCTGTTGAAACTCTTTATTCTTTGTTGTTGTGCAGTACAAAGCTATACAGACGCCTATCAATCCAAAAACCGTTCGCAATCAAATTGTCCAGCTGTGTCTTTATATCCGGGATAAGTTTTCTGTCTTTTGCCGCCTGAAGAATACCAAGCGTTCCGATAACAGACTGAGTACTAGCCTGAGCTATCCGGCGAGCTTTCTTCTCATCAAGTAATAATAAATTCGCCCCCAGTTCTCCAGCCAACACTATAGCCTCAGCTTCTCCCTGATCAAGCTGCGAACGGAGAAGATTTACCGCGAATACGTTATTAATCTTCTTGATGGAAAAGAAATCTGTTCTTTCGAATTCATCATGACCCTGTCTGCCTTTTCCAGCAACAGCAATTTCATCGTAAACTGCCACAGGCACATTGACTTTACCGAACAAACTCTGCAAGAGACTTAGTTTGCCTATTTTAAACAAGCTTAATATTGGCGTGGTGTTTGAAACGACAATCATAAGCCCAAATCCTGTATTGTATTCAAATCCTCCCGGTAATCATCCACATCATAATTAAGAGGGATGCCTTTGCTTCCGGCAAGTTCTAAAAATTCTGACTTATTCAAACCTGATAGCACGGACGCCTTCCCGAATGATAGTATCCGTTCCTTAAACATATACAACGCAAGATATTTTTTTATATCGGACGGAGCATTCACTTCCGAAATATCGGCGGCAAGCAGAACATCTCTTGGAAAATCCATTTTTATGGTTACAGTATCCATACAAACCCCTCCTTATGTATTTCTATAAATTCAACTCCCTTTTGATATTAACCCGTTTTGCAAGAATTGCGTCAAACTCATCATCAAGCGGTTCATCCTCTATTTCTGCCATTGCTGCAAAGAATTCCTCAAAAGCGGCTCTGTGCGCCTTCCTATCACTGAACAATTCTTTTTGATTTTTGTCTGATACATCGACGAACGGTGACTCATTGAGAACCGTAATAATTAAGTTTGCGTTCTCCGGCAATATAACCCCTTCGGAAATAAAAGGCTGCCCGTTGCATACCCTTCCAGCATACGCTTGATACATTTTCATCACTTCCATTTCTGTTAATCTAACTTGAATGTGTTGTATATATCCCTTCAATTACACCCGTATTGCTTTATTCCACTCAGCGCCTTCATATATATTTTACCTTAAACAACTGATGATTACTATGAAGCAATTTTACTTGACANATATGTTATAACAATTGCGATGAAAAATCTCTTGAAAAATCTCGCGAAAGACGTACTGAGAAAACTATTAAATATTTNTATTATTCTTAAGGGAAGTTTANTCAGGGAATTATGAGTTTTTTCANGTGAACTACAGATATTTTTATCTATAATGTGGTATGATTCAGAAGTTTAATGGCAAATATANGTGATTTGATTGAGCTTAATATATCAGGGACATGATAAATGAAAATTACGATAGCTGACCCAACAGGATTTTGCTTTGGCGTACAACGCGCTATTAACGCTCTTGAAGCGGCTTTGTTTTCATCTGAAGCCAACGGTTCAGTCGTATCAATAGGTATGCCTATTCATAATCCGCAGGAAGTTGAACGCCTGAAGGAATTAGGGCTTGTTGTTCTGAATAACGCTGGAGAAATACCAGAGGGCGCCACAGTTTTTATAAGAGCGCATGGTGAACCGAGAAGCGTGTATGATGAGCTTTTATTAAAAAAGTGCAAGATAATTGACGCGACATGCCCTTTTGTAAAAAGAGTGCAAGATAAAGCAAGAGAACTTACTGAAGCAGGATATTTTGTTGTATTATTGGGGAATGAAGATCATCCTGAGGTACGATCAATAGTCGGGCACTGTACTGATAGCATAGAAGTTGTAAAAACGCATGAGGAAGCGAAGAATGTCTCGGCGCATTCAAGAATTGGAGTAATATCACAAACTACTCAGCGTGAAGAGGATTTTGAACAACTTGTAAAGATTTTACAAAATAAAACAAGCGAGCTTGAAATATCAAACACTATATGTCAAGCTACTGTAGAACGCCAGCAAGCCGTCCGTAAATTGGCGGATTCCGTGGAAGGAATAATAATTGTTGGAGGCAAAAATAGTGCAAATACTGTGAAACTTTATGAAATAGCAAAATCAAGGGGTACTGATGCTATACTTGTTGAGTCCTCAGAAGAGTTGAATGGGGGGTGGCTTAAAGGAAAATCTGTTATAGGAGTGGCTGCAGGAGCAAGCACTCCAGAATGGCTTATAGAAACAATCAGCAAAGCGGTAGCGAAAATGACGGTAGGATAAGGGGATGGAAGTAATGGTAGAGCAGTTTGAAGAAAGTATGGAAAGTTTGTTGCAACAGGATGCTTCTGCTAACATCAGAAAAGGGTCTGAAGTAAAAGGTAAGGTTGTAAGTAAAACTGAGAATGGATGGCTTGTTGATATAGGCTACAAGTGCGAGGGATTTCTTCCCACAAAAGAATGGTCTCACCGTATTCTTTTACAGGATGCGGCGGAACCGCAAATTAACGATGAAATAACGGTAAAAGTATTAAGTTTTAAAGAAGGCGAAGAAGCGCAACTTCTCGTAAGCAGATGGAGATGCGAAATTGATCGTCGCTGGAAAGAGCTTGAAGAGATTATTGCCCAATATGAAACAATAAAGATAAAAGGCGTGCGTAAAGTTAAGGGCGGTTTAATAGTCGAATGCTGCGGGCTTGAAGGTTTCATTCCAATATCTCATCTTATTGGGGAAAAACGCGGAGGAAACCTGAATAAGTTTATAAACGAAGAATTCGATGCTAAATTGCTNGAAAAGAATCAGGCAAAACATCGGCTTGTTTTTTCAAGACGAAGCATGCTTGAAGAAGAAAGTAAGTCTGCAAAAGAACAATTTTATAATGATATTCAAGAAGGAATGGAACTTGACGGAGAAGTTACCAGCCTTACAGCTTTTGGAGTTTTTGTGAATGTCGGGCCTTTTGACGGTCTTGTACATACAACGGAACTTTCATGGAAACGCAATACAAAAATGAAGGACGCCTTTAAAAAAGGCGATAAAGTCAAAGTAAAAGTAATTGGAATTGATAAGGAAAATAACAGGATTTCGCTTAGTATAAAGCAAACTGCTCAAGACCCCTGGGAAACTGCAAACGAGCGATGGCAACAAGGAATGATAGTTAAAGCGCCCATTACAAATATAACTGAATTTGGCGCTTTTGTAGAGCTGGAACAGGGAATAGAAGGGTTAATACACATTGGAGATATCAGTTGGGCAAGAATCAAACACCCCAAGGAAGTATTGCGAAAAGGGCAGGAAGTGGAAGTATCAATACTGGATATTGATATTTCAAANCATCGGATAAGCCTGGGTTACAAACAACTAAACGACCCNTGGAAAGCTTGTATGGACAAGTATTCGAAAGGTCAGGANGTAAATGTNAAGGTTGTTCGTATCACAGATTTTGGTGTCTTTGTTGAACTGGAAGACGGAATTGAAGGGCTTATTCACATTTCGCAACTAAGCCATAAACGAGTTGAGCATCCAAAAGACGTGTTAGCAGAAAAACAAGAGGTTACAGCAAAAATAATTGAATTAAATCCTGAACAGCGTCGTATAAGACTTTCTTTAAGCGCTCTCGAAGAAATTCCTGAAAAAACGGAACCGCAAGAGAACCAGGCAAACGATAAACGACTGCCAAGGAAACGTGANCATAGNGGTAAAGAAAAAGAACACAAAGAAGCTTACGTTCCCGATGGCGAAACTGCGGTATCTATTGGAGAATTTTTGAAAAGCCAAGGTGAATAATACCTTAGGACCCATCCCTTATTTTTGTATTACTGCCATTTTATGGCAAAATTTTAAGTGGTGTTTTGAGGCTGGAAAAGGTCTTTTTTAGAGAATAATTTTAGCAAAAGATTATTAAGCAAAGAGAAAAAAATGAAACGCTTCTGATATATTTTGTAGTCTTACTAGACGCAAAAATATCAGAAGATGTTTTTTTGTGTAAAAGGAGATTATATGCAGATAGCATTCTCAGATTTAAAGGTTAATGTAGGCAAGTATGTTGAGCTTGCNGAAACAGAGGATGTTATCATAACCAAATATGGGAAGCCTGCGGCGAAAATTNTCCGTTACGATAAAGAGCCATGGTATATGAAAAAAATGCCGGAACAAATTACGTCCATAGAGCAGCTTTTCGGAACGCTTCCAGCCGACATTGATCTTGATGATGTGAAGACCGGGAGATTGTCGGAATGACCGTTTTACTTGACGCCAACATCATTATGGGCGGCACTGCCGCCGCCCAATTTTGTTGGTAATAACCGAAGTAGAATTAACCTATTACGACTTCTTTCCCTTTTTGAAACGCGCTTCTATTCATTGGAATAAACTCGGGTTTTCTCGCGCCTAATTTTTCATCAAGCATGTGAAGCACAGATTCTTCTTTAGCCATATCGCCTGCCTCGACAAGTGCTCCAAGCATGATAATATTTGCTACTTTGTCGCTTCCAAGCTCTTTTGCCAGTGAATTGGCAGGGATTGCGTAAATCTTTATATCTTCGCGTTCACTTTCTGGTCTTACGAGATCGGAATTATAAAATAACATCCCGCCTTTTTTTACCATAGGTTCAAATTTAACGAGTGAAGGCTGATTCATGACAACAACGTAATCTGCTTCCGGCACAACCGGCGAGCCTATCTGACCTTCCGAGACTATTACACTGCAGTTTGCCGTGCCGCCTCGCATCTCAGGTCCGTAGGAAGGAAGCCAGGTAACGTTATATCCTTCGCTCATCGCGCTATATGCTATTAATTGTCCCAATACCATTAGTCCTTGCCCGCCAAACCCCGCCGCTATAAGAGATCTTTCAAATGTATTTTCCATTTGTTTCACCTTTTATGCGTCAAAATCTTTGAAAACGCCAAGCGGATACTGCGGGATCATCGCATCAACAACCCACTGACATGCGTCTTTTGGAAGCTTTCCCCAGTTAGTGGGGCATGTTGATAAAACTTCAACAAACGAAACGCCCTTCTTTTCGACCTGATTGCGAAAAGCTTTATGTATTGCCTGTTTCGCTTTCATTATATATTTTGGTTGCGCTACCGTGACTCTTTCGATATATGCAGGCGTTTTGAGAGTGGCAAGCATTTCGCTGACTCCAATGGGATATCCGGCAATAGCTGCGTCCCTTCCTTTTGGCGCCGTTGTGGCTTTTTGCCCAAGCAGCGTCGTAGGCGCCATTTGTCCGCCAGTCATCCCGTAAATTGCATTGTTGACAAATATGAAAGTCAAAGGACGTCCGCGGTTCATTGCGTGTACAATTTCTCCCATTCCAATGGACGCCAGATCGCCGTCACCCTGATACGCAAACACGATACGATCAGGNCGNACCGCCTTAATTCCCGTGGCGACAGCCGGCGCCCTTCCATGCGCGGCCTCCATATAATCAACGTCCAGGTATCCGTGCATAAGAACCGAACAGCCTACAGGCGCCAGTCCAACTGTTATGTCCTGTATGCCAAGTTCGTCAATCGCTTCGCATACCAGGCGATGTATGACTCCATGTGTGCATCCGGGGCAATAATGGCTTTGAACTCCCTTCCACACTTTTGTTACGCTAAAAACTTTATTCTCGCCCATTTTCTTTCACCTCACGCCGGAGAGACATTTTTAAATGCTTTAANACATGCTTCTTCTACTTCTCTTACAGAAGGAGAATAACCACCGCAACGTCCGAACGTTTCAAGCGGAAATTTNCANTTNGTAGCTAATTTCACATCGTTGGCCATCTGGAAAGAAGCGCTCATCTCTATATCAAGTATTCCCTTTGTGTTACCCGGAAGGTTTTCGAATCCTTTATCAGGGAACGGCCAAAGCGTTATAGGTCTCACCATCCCAACCTTGTAACCCTGAGCGCGCAAGTTGGAAACAGCGGAATAGCATATCCGGCTGGTAGTTCCGTATGAAGAAATTATCAGCTCGGCGTCGTCTACCATGTAGTGCTCATATCGTTGTTCGTTTTCCCTTATCTTCGCATATTTACTCTGTAAATGAACGTTATGAGCCTCAAGCTTATCGGGGTTGAGGTGCATGCTTAAAGTTATATGGCTTTTACCTCTTTCTTTCATAAATCCCAATCCCCACTCTTTATTTACAATTGGGTCTTCCGCTGCGCGCGGGTTTATCTCAACCGCTTCCATCATTTGCCCCATGAAACCGTCTGTCAGGATCATCGTCAATATACGATATTTTTGTGACAGCTCAAAAGCGTCCTGCGTTAAGTCGACAGCCTCCTGAAGATTATTGGGGGCGAGAACGATAATATTATAATCGCCGTGACCGGCGCCTTTTGTCGCCTGATAATAGTCGCCCTGCGCCGGAAGAATATTACCAAGTCCCGGTCCTCCCCGGGACACGTTTACGACAACTGCTGGTATTTCTGCAAAAGATATGTAGGACATACCTTCCGCCATAAGAGATATCCCCGGACTGGAAGAACTGGTCATGACGCGATACCCGGTGGAAGCGGCGCCCATTATCATATTTATTGAAGCGACTTCGCTTTCCGCTTGAGTATACATACCTCCAATTTCCGGAAGGCGCGCGGACATATATTCCGGAATTTCATTTTGCGGGGTTATAGGATACCCAAAAAAGTAACGGCAACCTGCTTGAATAGCCGCCTCCGCTATAGCCTCTGTACCTTTCATCAGCATTCTAGGCATTTTCTTGCGCGACCTCCTTAATCTTCCTTATAAACTTCAATGACCATATCAGGGCAAGTTAGGGCGCAAATTGCGCAACCTATACAGCCTTCCTTAAATTGTTCCATTGGCCTGTGCCCCTTTGCGTTTATTTTCTCCGATATTCGTAAAACTTTTGCCGGACAAGCATTGACGCAAAGCCCACAGCTTTTGCACTGTTCTTCTAAAACGGTAATTCGTCCTTTCGCCATTGGCAAAATCC
>WRNQ01000079.1 GCA_009776565.1 Synergistaceae bacterium
GGCAGTCACACGCCCGCCGACCCCTGATGAGAGCGTTCCGGTTATCAGACGGGACGCCCGGTGTGCGTCCCCTACAACGTGGATGCAGCCTCCTGTTACTTCCACATCGTCTTTAGTCTTTGTCTTTTGTCTTTTACTGTCAACTGTCTACTGTTTACTGTTTACTGTTTACTGTCTACTGTTTTTCCGTTTTCGCGAGCGCGTAGCGTGTGGCGATCCAGTCTTTGTCTTTTGTCTTTTACTGTCTACTGTCTACTGTCAACTGTCTACTGTTTACTGTCTACTGTCTACTGTCTACTGTCTACTGTCAACTGTCTACTGTCTACTGTCAACTGATCACTGCTTCCCTATATCCGTTCTGTAGTGCATTTTTTCAAATTTAATTTTTCCAATTGCTTCATATACGATGGAGCGCGCTTTTTCAAGGCTGTCGGAAATTGCCGTGACTCCCAGAACTCTTCCGCCTGTCGTCAAAATATTGCCTTCGCCGTCATCTTTTGTTCCCGCATGGAATATTTCCACTCCCCTGATCGCTTCCGCTTCGTCTATCCCCTCTATCCTTTTCCCGGGTTCAAAAAATATCGGGTANCCACCGGACGCCAGAACAACNCAAATTGAGGATTTAGCAGTGTNCTCAGANTGAGAAGCAAGTGAGTAATTCTGTTTATATTCGTTTAGAGTTCCGTTGCAGCAGGCCAAAATGGCCTCTCCGAAATCTCCGTTGAAAATAGGCAAAACCGCTTGTGTTTCAGGGTCTCCAAAGCGGGAGTTATACTCCAATAAACATAAATCTCCATTAGGCTTTATCATAAGCCCCATGTATATTATGCCGCAGTACGAAATTCCTTCATTTTTCAGGCCCTCGAGGGTTGGATTCAAAACCTGGGCAGTTATTTTTGAAAGAAGATCTTTATCAGCCCAGCTCACAGGGGCATAGGCGCCCATCCCACCCGTGTTGGGCCCCTTATTGCCATCGAAAACTCTTTTATTATCCTGACTTGGCTCAAGCAGAATAGCATCTGTTCCATCCGTCATCGCCAGGACAGTAAGCTCTTTTCCTTCCGTGTAATCTTCTATTACAAGCTTATCGCCAGCATCCCCGAGAAAATGCCCTTCAAGAAGCTTTTTGCAAATGTCGCAAGCTTCGTCAAGTGTGTCCGGAAGGAATACTCCCTTGCCAGCAGCAATCCCGTCCGCTTTTATGACGAACGGTTGTCCCGAATTTCTTTTTTGGAGCGCATCCTTGCATTGGGACAGCGTTCCGCATATATCGTAATCAGCCGTTGGTATTCCATTGTCAACCATAAACTGCTTTGAGAACGACTTGCTGCCCTCCAGTTTAGCTCCTTTGGCGTCTGGGCCGAAAACTTTTATTCCATTACTCCTCAAAATATCTGAAACCCCAACGATAAGAGGTTCTTCAGGTCCAACGATTGCCAAATCAATTTCGTGCTTTTTACATAAAGTGAGAATTTCCACCGGTGCATTGACATTAGCTTGGTGGCATTGTGCTTTCTGAGCTATTCCGGAATTTCCTGGCGCCGAATGAAGGTGTTTTTTTACGTCGTAAGAATTCACCCCGAAAATCTTTGATTTCGCAAGCGCGCTAACTATTGCGTGTTCTCTTCCGCCCGAACCTATTACCAAAATATTCATAAAACGTCACCTGCTTTCATTTTTTACTGACACTAGTGTCTGAAAGTTCTCGTGCCTGCTATTAGCATAGTAATGCCAAGCTCTTCCGCCTTTTTTTCTACTTCCATATCTTTTACTGAACCGCCCGGTTGAACTATTACGGACACTCCAGCGGCATGGGCAAGTTCGACGGTGTCCGGGAAAGGGAAAAAGGCGTCGCTTCCCATTATGCTGCCTTTTGCGTTTTCACCCGCGTGCGTTAATGCAAAACGCGCGGCGTCGACCCGGTTAGTAAATCCGCCTCCAATGCCCACCGTAGCTCCATTCTTCACTATCGTTATCGCATTGCTTTTTGTGAGCCACGCGCATTTCCATGCAAAAACAATTTCTTCCCACAATTCATATTTGGGTTCCCCTATCCAGCGGCAGTCGTCTTTTGAAATCAACGGAGGCAGTATATCCTGTTGAACGAGGAAGCCCGCTTTGCAACCGGTGAACTGTTCTACGTTCCTATAACTATCGTTTATTTTTAAAAGCCTTAAATTAACTTTTGACTTCAAAAGCGCAAGCGCCCCGTCGTCAAAATCAGGAGCGGCGACGACTTCATAAAAGTGTTTGCTTATCAACTCTGCTGTCTTAACATCGACAATGTCCGTAAATCCTACTATTCCTCCAAATGCCGAAATAGGGTCGCACGCAAGAGCTTTTTCATACGCGATTTGAAGCGACTTATCCGTACCTATCCCGCAAGGGGTGGTGTGTTTTATTATCACAGCCGTCACGCTGCCTCTGAAAATATCGGCGGCGCTCAGTATTGTGTTCAGGTCCAACATATTGTTATAAGAAAGCTCCTTGCCCCAAAGCTGTACAAAAGGAGAACTCCCTTCGCAAAGCGCGGGCATATAAAGTGCTGCTTGCTGGTAAGGGTTCTCTCCATATCTCAGGTTTTGCCGCTTTTTGATCGGAATGTTTTTTACATACGGAAAATCTTCATTATCTTTTGACAATACACGGCTTAAGCCTTTTTCGATAATTGCGTCATAATAAGCAGTAATTCCAAAAGCTTTTACCGCAAGCTTTTCTCTTATTTGCAGCGAGATTTTACCATATACCACTAATTCTAAGTTTATCAAGTCGTAGTCATTTATGTCAGCAATGACGGCGACATCTTTGTAGTTCTTTGCCGCTGCCCTTATCAGACTGACCCCGCCGATATCTATGTTTTCGATAAGTTCTCCGACATTGTTCCCGCAGCTCCCCGCCGTCTCTTCAAAAGGATATAGGTTGCAGACCACTATATCTATCAAAGGAATATTGTAATTCTCCCTGTCAAGAGAGTCTTCGTCATTTCCCCTGCGAGATAGTATGCCTCCCATTATCGACGGGTGCAGAGTCTTTACTCTTCCTCCCAGAATGGAAGGAATTCCCGTGATATCGCTTATTTCAGTTACTTTGATCCCATTATCCCGCAAATGAGTCGCCGTTCCCGAGCTGGATAATATTTCGTATCCCGCTTTTATGAACGCTCTTGAAAGTTCCGTTATTCCGTCCTTGTTCCACACGGATATGAGGGCTTTTGGGCGTGAGTCCATGTTATCTCCTCCTTTATGATAAACGTATAGTTCATGCGAACTCGTTTCGCTTAGAAGTGGGGGACTTCTCCTACGCTGGGATTGAAAACCCACGCTGAAGCAAGTCTCACTTTATTCCCCATGCTCAAGGTCTGCCTCCAACCCGCCGCTCCTCCGAAGTCGCCTCGTCTGCGTTATTATTTCAACTAAAGCGTAAATAGTTTGGACAGAGTTTCGGGATATAAAGAATGTTCAATTTTATGTATTCGTTCCGTGAGGGTTTCAATGGTGTCGTCCTCTTTTATTTCAATTGCCCTTTGGGCGATTATTTTGCCGTTGTCAACAAATTCGTCTGCTATGTGTATAGTTACGCCCGTTACTTTAACGCCCCATCGAAACGCGTCGGCTATTGCGTGAGCGCCCTTAAAAGACGGCAACAAAGAGGGATGGATGTTGACTATCCTTCCTTCCATATTCTTTACGAAATCCTTTGAAAGCACTCTCATAAATCCTGCAAGAACAAGCCATTCCACTTTGTTCTCGTTAATTTCCCGCTTCAGGGCTTCTTCCGCCTTACCTGAGCTATCCGGTCCATATGGAAATATACAGGTTTTTAGCCCCATATCACGCGCTATTTGAAGACCACGCGCATTTTCATTATCGCAGCCGACAAAACATACCTCGGCGCTGAGCTTTCCATTATTTGCCGCGTGCACCAGGGCTTCCATATTCGAGCCGCGCCCTGATATAAGTATAGCTATTCTTGTCATTTAAATTAAATTACTTCTCCAATAATTATCGGAGACTCTTTCAGGCTTTCAAGATGTTTAATTATCTTTGGAGTTTCGGTATCCGACGCTATTATAACGAAGCCAATTCCAAGGTTGAATACTTTTCTCATCTCGTCCCCGGTCACTCCGGCGCCCGCTATAAGGTCAAATATATGTTCCCTTTTCCAGGAACTGAAATCAATCCCTATGGATAACCCAGCCGGTATCATCCTCATACAATTTGCTTCAAGCCCTCCGCCCGTGATGTGCGCGGCGCCCCGCACCTCGAATTTTTCCAGTACGGATAGTGTTTGTTTTACATATAATTTTGTGGGTGTCAGTAATACTTCCGCAAGCGGCGCGTTGTATTCGCTTATATATGAATCGTGACGGAGCGAAAGTCCGTCGTTGCTAAAAAGAGCTTTGCGCGCGAGGCTGAATCCGTTGCTGTGGAGTCCTGAGCTTGGAATTCCTATGAGCTTATCACCTTTTCCAATTTTTGAGCCGTTTATTATATTTTCTTCCTGTACAATTCCAACGCTGAATCCGGCAAGGTCAAAACCACCCTCCGGGTATACGCCCGGCATCTCGGCTGTTTCTCCGCCGAGAAGGACTGAAAAACTTTCTGAACACGCGGCAAATATTCCGTCCATTATTTCGGTGAACAAAGGAACATTAAGCTTTCCGCACGCTATATAATCAAGGAAAAACAGCGGCTTGGCGCCGCAAGTTACAAGATCGTTTACGTTCATTGCCACGAGGTCCTGTCCAAGTCCACGGTAAAATCCGGGGCGCGCGTACTCCCTTGCTATTTCGAGCTTCGTCCCAACTCCATCGCTGCAAGCCGCAAGGCATTGCCCTCCTCCAATATCAAATAGCCCCGAGAACCCTCCTATCGAGGCGTTTTTCGGGCTTGAATATTTTTTTGATAATTCTTTAATTGCTTCTACCCAATTGTCCCCAGCCGCGATACTCACTCCGGCTGATTCGTAACTGATGGATTTGTTTGTATTTACCATAGTTTCTCCTTAACTGTCATATGGATATTTTCCCGAAAAACATGCCGTGCACATCTTGCAGGAAGGAAGTCCTATAGCGTTTATCAGGTCATTTTCATTTACATACTCCAGCGAGTCCGCGCCGATATGCGAACACAATGTCTTTATATCCATATGAGAGGCTATCAACATGTCCGCGTTTGGAGTGTCAATGCCATAACGACACGGAAAACGCACGGGAGGCGAAGCTATCCGCATGTGAATCTCTTTTGGACCGCTCTCCCTTATGACCGAAACAGCTTTCTTCGATGTCGTCCCTCTGACGATTGAATCATCCACAATGACCACATTTTTACCCGATAAAAGTTGAACGCTTGGATTAAGTTTCAATCTCACTCCAAGCTCGCGTATCCGTAACGTAGGACGAATAAAAGTCCTTCCGACATATCGGTTTATGCTTACCGCTATATCGTACGGAAGACCTGAAGCCTCCGCATATCCCAAAGCCGCAATTATTCCGCTGTCAGGCATTCCTGTCACCAAATCCGCATGAGAGTTGAAGCTTTGATCCATTCTTGCAAGTATTCTGCCCAGTTCTTTGCGCGCGGCGTAAACATATTTGCCTTCTATCACGCTGTCAGGGCGCGCTATATATACGTACTCGAACGAACATATCGATGAATTCGCACGCTTGGGCGCAAATCGTACGGATTCAATTTTATTTTCTGATATCACGACAACTTCTCCTGGTTCAACCTCGCGCATAAATTTTGCTCCAATAATATCAAGAGCGCAGGTCTCGGACGCAGCATATATCGTATTTTCGCGTCTGCCAAGCACAAGCGGTTTAAAGCCCAAAGGGTCTCTCAGCGCCGCCATTTTACCCTCAAGCAACAGCAACATGCTAAATCCGCCTTTTAATAAGGGAAGCGAGCTTAATAGCGCTTCCAGCGGGGATTCTTTTGGCCGGTGCGCCATAAGATGTAATAGTAGCTCCGTATCGCATTCGGATTGAAAAATTGATCCGCCCTTCTCAAGCTCTGAAGTAAGTTCTTCAGTATTGCTGAGGTTCCCATCATGAGCGACCGCGACATATCCGCGCGAATACTTTATCGCAAGCGGTTGAGCATTTTGTAAGGATGATTCGCCTCTGCTTGAAGTCCTTACCTGTCCGATAGCCGAGTTGCTGTTTATGCCGTCAAATCGGGTTATATCTATGCCTCCAAGTAAGCCGGTTGTTTTTATGCTTTGTATTTTATCGTCATCCGCCGCCCATGCTATGCCCGCCGATTGTTGCCCTCTGTGCTGAAGCGCAAATAATCCGAGATATACATCCTCAAGGATGCTTTCTTTTTTCTGTGTAATCTGTGGGGCAGCTGAAGTTTGTGAAAACGCTCCGAATAATCCTCCCATAATCAGTGTTTTTCTCCGCTAATTATCATAATTTTGTTCTAGACCAGCCTGCGTTCGGCAGCAATCCGTATTACGTCAGCCATATTGTAGGCGTTTAATTTTTCGTAGATATTGTTGATGTATAGTTTTACTGTATTGA
Organism: Synergistaceae bacterium; assembly: GCA_009776565.1. Next base: position 6,527 of record WRNQ01000079.1, read on the forward strand.
TTGACAAACTTTGGTTTGCGGCAATTTCTGAGCGGGAAAGACCATGATACATGTCGCGCAAAACTTCCTGTTCGCGGGCGGACAAAACCACATCGCCGTCAATTCCGCTGGCTTTTTTGTAATCGGTAATCAACAGTCTTTGATGCTTGGCATAAGAGGCCGATCTGCGATTGACCGTCTCAAGCCATAGCTTTGGAATTGCGCAATCAGGGTCGCGTATGGCGGCGGTTGCAAGCGCGTTCATGTCTTTGCCCAGCTCAATGAATGGCATCAGTATTTCGTTGGAGGACGCGTTTTCATAAGCTTCGCGTAACGCGGCGAAGCCCGCCGGTTTATTTTTATTTTTATAATGTATGCAGGCTTCCATTGACAGCATTTCCACCCGTCCGTACAGATTTGACTCCCGTCGCTTTTGCTCCTGTATATAGGTCAGCAAAGGGGCATAATTTTTTGTAAGGTAACAATAACGCGCCTTCACCTGGTTGGCAAAGTTTTCGATAAAATACGCGTGTCCGTANGGCGCGAACTTCTCCTTCAGCCAGCTTGGAACTCTCTCAGGCTGCTCAAGGATGTAGTAGTACCAGCCAAGAGCAATATCGTAGGTTGTAAAACGCACCGTGTAATCATTTTCCTCCAGTAGGCTTTCCATATCTTCCAGAGTACGCCTGGCTTTTTCATAATCTCCCTGCGCAACGGCCGCTCGCATAAGATAGAACAACGCTCTGTGCGCCAGTTCAAATTGCCTGCATTCACGCGCGCGCGCCAAGCCGCTGACAAATAAGGGCTCCGCTGCACGAATTTCACCCTGATAAAATGATAACTCACCTAAAATCAAATCATCCCTGCCTGCCATGCAACCGTTCATGCAATGCGATGTATGCTCCATCGCGCGGTTTGAAGCTTCTATATATTCCTGCAAAGCGCCATGTTTGGAAGAACCTACCAGGCTTATCCATGGACCGACAGGATGGTTAGCCAATTGCCCCGGATTGACGGGGG
>WRNQ01000080.1 GCA_009776565.1 Synergistaceae bacterium
GCTCCTCTTGCTCGATGTAGGACTAACTACGCCTTCGCGACTCGTCGCAGAAGCCGCCTCGCATACGATTGATTTCAGGTTGGTCCTGGCATTTGTAATCAACCGCATGCTTCATTGTTTCTATGCTCCTCTTGCTCGACGTAGGTCTAATTTCTCCTTCGCTACTCGTCGCAGAAGCCGCCTCGCCTACGATTGATTTCAGGTTGGTCTTGACCAATCAACCGCATGCTTCGTCATTTCCAGGCTCCTCTTGCTCGATGTAGGTCACTCCTGAACGATGGTTCGGAGAACCTCATGCTTAGGGTTTAATATCTCAAGTTCAAGAGGCATTTTGCCTAAAGCATGGGTTGAACAAGATAAACATGGATCATAGCAACGAATAACATGTTCCATCCTGTTAAGGACTCCTTCTTTTACATTAGTTCCGTCAGTTATAAACTCACGGGCAACTTGCTCCACTCCGCGATTTATTGCTATATTGTTGTGTCCTGTTGCAACTATAAGGTTAGCAGCGGTAATAGCTCCCTTTTCATCAACTTTATAATGATGGATAAGAGTACCGCGAGGAGCTTCAACAATCCCTACGCCTTCCGGATAAAGCACATTGTCCTGCGGACAATGAAGCTCGTTTGAACATACATCAGGGTCTATCAAGAGTTCTCCAAGTCTCTCAGCGGCGTAAAGAGTTTCAATTAGGCGCGCATAGTGATAGTAAAGAGTATAATGCACCATTCCGTTGGAATCCTTGCCTGCTTCACGGAATTTACTCAGCTCTTCATTCGCTTTGGGAGTAGATATGGAGTCGCAAGCATTAACGCGAGCAAGCGGTCCAACCCGATAAGCGCCCTGTGGGTATCCAAAAGCCCGATAGAACGGGAATTTCAGATAACTCCAGGGTTCAACATGTTCACCTATCTTGTTGGCGTATTCACAAGGCTCAAATTCNTCAATTACACGCCCATTGGCGCCGCGAATACGGACTATACCATCATAAATCGCAAGAATTCCTTTACCATTGTCGTTATCGCAACAGTAAGTTTTCTGGACAAGCCCCATATAGCCTGTCTCTACGGTGGCATACCTTACAGCAAGGTCGTGATTCTTCAGGAGATATTCTTTAACTATACCAATAGCCTTTTCTATTCCTGCTATAGATTCCGGGAGTTCTTTTAAGTATCTTTCGCATTCTTCCCTGGTAAGAGATTTTGAGACGCCACCCGGAATGCTATGCCATGGATGTACTTTTTTGTCTCCTAATGTTTTAATGATTTCCTGTCCAAATTTGCGCAACGAAACGCCAAACACTGCAAGTTCAGGATAGTTTTCAACCAAGCCGGCTACGTTACGCGTTGCGGGATCGGCGTCAAACCCGAAAAGAAGATCCGGGCTTGAAAGATGAAAGAAAGATAAAGCGTGCGACTGCACAAATTGTGCACAATGCATGATTTCTCGCAATTTATAAGCGGCAGGGGTAAGATCAGCGCCGATGATTTCATCGCAAGCTTTTGCAGATGCTAAATGGTGGCTTACAGGACAAATTCCGCAAATTCTTGGCGTAATTACCGGCATTTCGCGAAAATCACGTCCATGCGTAAAAACCTCAAATCCCCTGAATTGTGTAACATGAAACTGCACACTGTCAACAGCGTTTTTGTCATCAAGATGAACCGTTATTTTACCATGTCCCTCAACACGGGAAACTGGATTTACTACAATTGTTTTACTTTTATTTTCCATAATTCTCCCCCCATTCCTTAATCGTACCGCGTCATATCGGCCGGTATCTTAACGGGGATTCGTCCGGCAAGAATTTCACATAAAGCATAGTAAATTGCATCGGCGTCCGGCGGGCATCCCGGGATGTATACATCAACCTTTACATACCTGTCAACGGCATTTGCCTTTGGAAGCAATTTTGGGATATCCTCGCCGGGGAGCTTCCCCGATGGATTTACTGTAGTGGGAGTTGCACCGTCCGCAAAAGCGCCGTTCAAAAGCTGTTCCGGCGTCATACTATTTCTCATAGTATTTATTCCGCCGAATACAGCGCAATCGCCCATAACTGCAAGGATTTTGCATTTTTTACGTAATTCCTGCGCTATGTGTAATTCTTCATCGTTCCCTATTCCGCCATCAATTATGCCAAGCGTAACCTCGGGAATATCTTTGATATCCGTTACAGGGCTTGCCGTCAGCTCAACCTGAGAAAGCAAATCAACAATTCTCTCATCAATGTCAAGAAAAGACATATGACATCCTGCGCAAGACTCAAGCCATACAGTTGCTACTTTTGGTTTGGCAGACATCCCGTTTTACACCTCCTTTATCGTTATCGCAAGCTTTTGTGCCAGCGACGGAAAAACTTCGCTCATTTGCTTTGTTGATTCCGCAGACTCGTAAATTCCTTCGTTTTCCTGCCACGTTGCTGAAGGAAGAAGAACGTCCGCAAGGTAAGCCATCGGATGCGATATGTATGACGTTTGAACGACGGAAAATTTTGAGTGGTCCAAGGCTTCAAGAACATCGTTGCATGGAATTTCAAATCCCGGCGTCAGGAAGTAGAAGAAATCAAGGTTTGAGACTCCCCGTCCTACCGGTTTACGTTCGGACGGCTCATTTCCAATTCCAAGCCATGAGTCCGCGCAGACTAGCGAACGCAATTCCGCCACCTCATTTTCACGCGTTCCGAACGATTTATTCTCAGAACGTTCGCGACTTTCTTTAACATACTTCGCTTCTGGCGGAACATCACCTTCACGGCAGTCGGTTTTTATGCCTAACGCTCCGAAAAATCCGGCGAAACATTTAAGATAATCAATTGGCGCCATTAATGATGCTACCGCGCCAGATTTTGATTTATCAGCCTGCTTTATCCTTTCAGCAATCAAATCAAGAGCTTCTTCCCATGAAGTTTCACGGAAACCTGTTCCTGAACGGACCATTGGAGAGGAAAGACGAGGTCTTTCTAAGATTCTGAGCAGTTCAATTCTTCCTTTCCGGCAAAGCTGTCCGCCGTCGGGACTGTTTGAATTCCTTACGCCTTCTATTCGGACCAGGTAATTATTGCGTACATGAGCTTTTATTTCGCACCCCATTGCGCAAAGTGGACACACAGTCTCCACTATTTTATCGCAATCCTTGAGGCGACCGCGATAAGCTTGCTCTCTTACTGTTATCGTTCCCGTCGGGCAAGCTTGTGCGCAAGCTCCGCAGGAAACGCAAGTTGAACTATTTCCGAATTTTTCACCAAGATCGGAAATAATATTTGCGACCCAACCACGTTTTTCAAGACCAAGAGAGCATGCGCCAACTATTTCCTTACATGTACGGATGCAACGGCTGCACAGAATGCAACGATTCCTGTCAACCATAAAGTCACCCGAAGTTGTATCATTCTCAATAGCCGGGAACAAGTAAGGATAGCGAACTGAGTCAATTCCATGCTCTATCGCGCGTTTTTGAAGTTCGCAATCTCCGCTCGCCGAGCAATACATGCAAAAGTGGTTTCTTCCGGCAAAAAGCAGCTCAAGTATTTGTTTTCGGTATTCTTTAAGTTTATCGGTTTGCGTCAGAATCCTCATTCCATCTTCCGCAGGGGATGTACAGGCAGTAAGCATTTTGGGGCTTCCTTCAACTTCCACTACGCACATACGACAAGCGCCTACAGGGCTAAGTCCTTCAAGCCAGCACAACGTCGGAATAGTCTTTATTCCATTAGCGAGAGCCACTTCAAGGATGGTTTGTCCAATATTTCCAGCACATTCTTTTCCATCAAAATGGAGTTTTATCATCTTCTCCACCCCTATTCTTTCGTAATAGCCTTGAACGGGCATTTGTCTATGCACGTTCCGCACTTTACACAACGCGCTTGGTCTATAACGTATGTTGTATTCTTATCTCCGGAAATACAATTCGCAGGGCAGTTTTTAGCGCAAAGGGCGCAACGTTTACATTTGTCCGCATGAATAATGAAAGTTATCAAGTCTACACAGACGTGAGCAGGACAACGTTTTTCATTTATATGAGCCTCATATTCATGACGGAAGTATTTCAGNGTTGTNAAGAGCGGATTNGGTGCAGTNTGCCCAAGACCACAAAGAGACATATTCTTGACCATTATTGCCAATTCTTCTAGTTTTTGAAGGTCTTCAATTTTTCCATTCCCTTTAGTTATCTCATCAAGCATAATAAGTATCTGCTTTGTCCCTTCACGGCACGGAGTACATTTGCCGCACGATTCCCGTTGAGTAAAATCAAGGAAAAATTTAGCCACATCTATCATACAGTTGTCTTCATCCATAACGACAAGACCACCGGAGCCCATTATTGCGCCAAGCCTTGTAAGATCCTCATAGCTCACGGGCGTATCCAGATGCTCCTCGGTAAGACAGCCGCCGGAAGGTCCGCCTATCTGAACAGCTTTAAATTTCCTATCGTTAAGTATTCCTCCGCCTATATCCATGATTATTTCACGCAGCGTAACACCCATTGGAACTTCAACCAGTCCTGTGTGTTTAACCTTGCCCGTAAGAGCAAAAACCTTCGTTCCTTTTGATTCCGCTGTCCCTATTGAGGCATACCATTCTCCTCCGTTCAGGATTATCTGTGGAACGTTAGCCCAGGTTTCAACATTATTTATATTTGTGGGTTTACCCCAAAGACCTGAAACAGCCGGGAATGGAGGTCTGGGACGCGGCATTCCGCGCATTCCTTCTACGGAACTCATCAGGGCTGTCTCTTCACCGCAAACGAAAGCTCCCGCGCCTTCTTTAATATGAATGTTGAACGAAAAATCTGTCCCAAAGATTTTGTCTCCGAGCAAACCATAATCTTCAGCTTGTGCAATTGCGCCCTTTAGTCTTTTGATAGCAAGCGGATACTCCGCGCGGCAGTAGATATAAGCTTCATCCGCTCCAACAGCATAAGCTCCGATAGCCATGCCTTCAAGAATTGAATGCGGATCGCCTTCAAGTATCGATCTGTCCATAAACGCGCCAGGGTCTCCTTCATCGGCGTTACAAATGATATACTTCTTTGGTCCGGGCGTTTTGGCGCAGAAACTCCATTTAAGCCCCGTTGGAAATCCTCCGCCGCCTCGTCCGCGAAGCCCTGATTTTTTCACCTCTTCAATTACCTGTGCCGGAGTCATTGAGGTCAGGCATTTTCCTAACGCCTCATAACCGTTGTGCCCGATGTATTCCTCAATATTATCAGGATTAATATAACCACAGTTTTGCAGAGCAATTCTTTTCTGTTTACTGTAAAACGGGAGTTCCTTGTAAGAAGCGACATGAACTTTCGCAGCTTCTTTGAACATGAGGCGTTCAACAGTTCTTCCCTTGGCAAGATGTTCGCGGACAATCTCCACACCATCCTCTGGGGTTACACGACAATAGAATGTGCCTTCCGGGTACACAACAACTATTGGCCCCATTTCGCACATTCCATGACATCCCGTTGGGACAACCGCTATTTCTTTGGTAAGAGAAAGCTTTTCAATTTCTTTCTTAATTGCTTCCGTAGTGGCAACGGCGCCTCCGGAATGACATCCCGTTCCATTGCATATCAGCACGTGTGAACGATACATTTCTCTATCCCCACCCCTTTCTATACCACTATTTTATATCATTTTCTGTAAAGTATACTACTATAGTTATTATATTTTTCGTAAAGTTTTACTAATTCTTTATGGCTAGCGCCACGCTGAGGCAATAAAAATGATATTACATATAAGCAATACGCATATGGTATAATGAAACTACATAGATTATAAAACATAAAACTTTTATGTAGTGAAAGAAGGATAAAAATGAGAAGTAAGATTTTTCTGTTGGTTTTTGTAGCGTTCATTATAACTTCGCCTGTTTTTGCGGGAGAAACGATAGTATATCCTCCGGCGACGCTGCAAACCATTGACGCCTTCGCAGGGTCCCTGGGTCCCAGCAGTAGCGATACGGGCAAAAGCGCCAGTTTATCGGGCAACAGCGTCTCCGTTGAAAGCGGGACTATACCCGGAGCAGTATACGGCGCAATAAACATCAATGACGAGTCGGGCGTCACAAACAATAGCGTTCTCATCAAAGGGAACGTGAGCGAAGACGTCTACGGCGCAAGGGGCAGAGGCGCGGTAGCAAATAACAGCGTCGAAATCAGCGGCGGTTCAGTGAATATGACCGTATACGGCGGATACGGCGTCAGCGCCAGAAGCATTGATGGGAACAGCGTCGTCATAAACAACGGCATGATTAGCGGAAGCGTCTACAGTGGATTCGGTAGTTGGGGTTCGAGTACAAACAACAAAGTAATGATGAATGATAGTACAGCGCTTGGAAGCGTAACAGGCGGCTGGGGTATAATCAGTGACTCCGACGACCTCTTCGGCAATAGCGTAACCATTATCAACAGCAGAGTGAACGGCGGCGTCACCGGCGGCAACCTCACCAGAGGAAGCGGCATCGCATACAATAACAGCGTTGAAATAATAAACAGCACAGTGGGAGGCAACGTCATTGGAGGAATCGGAAACGCCAACGCGGCAACAAACAATACAATCGCCATCAGCGACGGCTCGGTTGGCGGGCTTGTCATAGGCGGTTGGAGCGACGGCGGCACGGTTACAAACAACACCGTCACCATCACCGGCTCTCCAACCTTTGGAGTGAACACTGTAATTCGCGGCAGCTATATCAACGCAGGCGGAGGAGATGGCTTCACCGGCAACACGTTTAATTTACATGGAGTCGTTGCGCGAGTCAGTGGCTTGAGAGGATTTCAGTTCTACAACTTTTACATACCCGAGAGCCTGACCGCCCCTATGATTACCGTAGCCGCGCCTGAAGATATTACCGGCATTAATATTGACATCGCCGGGATAAAAGTGGAGTCAGAATTGCGTCCGGGTGATTCCGTGACGCTAATTTCGTTCTTGAGCGGTACAACCGGCGTCCCTGCCACTCCGCTTGACACCGACATCGTAACAAGCAGCGGCCGTACGTTTAGGTTTTCTCTGTCATCCACCGCGCTCACCGCAACGCTCATAGGCGCCGAGCCGCCTGTAATTCATGTAACAGGAGTAACGGTAAGCCCGTTGACGGCGACGATGGATGTAGGCGATACGCTGTTGCTTTCCGCTACAATTTCGCCCGCTGACGCAACAAATAAAAATGTCGCATGGAGCAGCAACAATCCGGCGGTAGCAGCCGTAAATGCGTTGGGCGTCGTAACCGGCGCTTCTCCCGGAACAGCTGCGATAACGGTAAAGACGGCAGACGGCGAATTCACGGCGGTATGCAAAGTGACCGTTGAAGAAAGATGGGGATGCAACGCTGTTAATTATGGATATCTTGCGTTCGTTCTTGCCGGAGCTATTGCGTTTGTATTAAAAAGAAAATAGGGGACGGCGTCCTCGACGCCTCGTCTGGTTGCCGGAGCGGTCCCGTCAGGGGCCGCCCGTTTTTATAAACACAGACAATCGCCCCATAGA
>WRNQ01000081.1 GCA_009776565.1 Synergistaceae bacterium
GAAGGCACGGCTATAAGTATAGACGCGTTACACAAGTATAGACGCGTTACAAAGGGAGATACAAAGGATGGTTATTGACTTCCATACACACGTTTTCCCGGACGATCTGGCGCCAAAAGCGATGAAGGCGCTGACAGAGGAAATTGACAATCTATATCCGCCGGTGAGCGACGGGACAATCAACGGATTGCTTAAGAATATGAATGATTGGCAAATCGGCGTATCAGTAATTATGCCTGTGGTGACGAGGCAATCACATATGAGGAAGGCGAATGAATGGGCTGCTTCAGTCCAATCCGACAGGTTTGTTTCATTCGGCGGGATTTACCCGCATACGGACGACTATAAGAGGGATATTGATTTCGTTGTGGGGCTTGGGTTGAAGGGCTTGAAATTCCACGCGGAATATCAGGGCTTCGTCCTTGACGATGATCGGATGCTGAGGATATATGATTACGCCCTCCGAAAGGGATTGATCCTTCTCCACCATGCGGGATATGATCCGGCGTTCAAACCGCCTTTCAGGAGTTCCCCACAGATGTTTTTGAATGTTGCCAAAGCCATGCGCGGCGGTGTTATTATCGCGGCGCATTTAGGTGGTCATGCTCAGTGGAACGACGTTGAGGATTATTTGGCGGGAACCTGCATATACCTTGACACATCGATGGGGTTTGAGTATTTCAGTGAAGAACAGTTCCTGCGCATCGTGGAGAAACACGGCGCCGATAAAATACTGTTTGGCTCGGACGCTCCTTGGAGCAACGCCGCAACGGAGATCGAACACCTGAAGTCCTTACCCCTTCCGGGCGAAGCCATAACCGCTATTCTTGGCGGCAACGCCGGAAGGCTTTTGAAGTTGCCGGCCTGACCACTTGTTTGCGACAAATGGAACAATACGTTTGTAATAATCGTCATATCTGAAAAGGATGGTGATTTAAAATGATAAAAGAAGTAAAAGAAGCAAAAGAAACAAAAGAAATAAAACAAGCCATAAGCCTTTTTGTCAGCTTTTGCATAATAATGACACTCATGTCATGCGTTTCAAGTACAACAGGCAACACCACTGTAAGCGCTCCCGGCGTTGAAACAAAAGAGTTCGAGACTACACATGGCGAGAAGGGGGATTCGGCGATGCAAAGCGAACAAAAGGAGACGACAACGATTAGCGAGCAAAAGAATTCTATGACGATAGACGAGCAAAAGGATACGACATTACACAGTCAACAGGGAGATAAGACAGCGCACAGTCAACAGGGAGATAAGACAGCGCACAGTCAACAGGGAGATACGACAACGCCCGGTAAGCAAGAAGCAGGTATTACAAAGACGATCTACAACGCGAGCAATTTTTCAGTAAGTATGCTTAACGCAGAGGCGAAAGAACTAGAGGCGCCGAAGTACGGCGAGCAAGAAGAGAATGTTCGAGCAGCCGCCGGAGGAGCTAATGACTTTGCTTTTCGTTTGAGCGCAGCGCTGGTAAAAAACACCGGCTATAGCAGCTTCGTCTGTTCTCCGTATTCCGTGTGGCTGCCCCTTGCTGCGCTTGTCAATGCGACTGGTGCGCGCTATAAGGACGCGCTATTGTCCGCGATAGGCGCCTCCGGAGTTTCCGAAACTGATATCAACAGGGCAGCTTCACGGATGCTGTATGACTTGACTAATATGCGTGATATTGAGTACGAGGAGTTCTACTACAACCCGCTGAAAATAGCTAACGCGATTTTTGTAGGTAATGACGTAACGCTTAAAAAGGAGTTTGCGAAGACATTTATGGACTATTACAGAGGAAACGCCATAAATGTAGATTTTTCGTCGCGGGATGCGGTAGACGCTGTAAACCAATGGGCGAGTGAAAACACAGACGGTTTGATCGAAAATATAATTCAGGAATTTGACCCGTCGACTGTCGCCGCCATCGCCAACGCGATATATTATTCCGACAGATGGGAGTCGGAATTCAACTCTGAAAACACGACGGAAGGTGTGTTTCACGCGCCTTCGGGAGATACGACCGCCTTCTATATGTTGCGCGAACGCGACGCCCAAATGTACTATGAGGATGACAGGGTGCAGGCTATGCCGCTACAACTCAGAACAGGCGGAGGGATGTGTATCATTCTCCCGAAGAAAGGCGCCGCTGTCGAGCTTCTTTCCACTATGACAAATGAGTATTTTTTAGAAATACAAGCGGATTCAATTCCAACCTCCGGCAAATTATTGCTTCCGCGCTTTATTATAGAAAGTACCTTGGGTAGCTTGGGAGAAACGCTTGTGCAGCTGGGCGTTCCGTTGTTTGACCCAAGCGCGGCGCCGCTTACGGGTGGCGTGATCGAAGAAAACATACCCGTGTGGCTGTCAGACGCAATACAAAAAGCCATGATCAAGGTTGACGAGAAAGGCACAACCGCCGCCGCGGTCACAGTTATGGCTATGGAGGGCGCGTCAATGCCTGAGCCCACCAAACCGTTTGAAATGATTTGCGATAAGCCTTTCGTTTTCATACTGTATCAGTACACATATGACGGAGGCTATCAGGTTTTATTTACCGGCGTGGTTAATGAACCTTAACCAACCGGGACATAGATAATCACCCAAAATTTGGATGCGATACGCATTACTCCTGCATTTCAATCAAACAAGCGAAAATCAACAACGACTCGTGCGTTCAATCAAACAAGCGAAAATCAACAACGACAGAGTTCTTGGGTACTGTGATAAAACGCTCTTTTCCCCAAGGACCACTCAAGAGATCCAACAGATATTCAACTGATGCCGGAATAATAATCCGGTTTAGTTTTAGCGCTCTTGTTATGCGCGTAATCTCTGGCATAATCTCGTTGATTCCATAGCACTTCGTATCAAGTATTCCAAGAAACTTGTAGTTCCTTAGCATGGACTCCATTAACATATCCGCCATTTCTTCACCGAATTTGTCAACTGAATACTTATACTCTACCCACAGATTCCTCTCTCCTCGAAGCCATCCGCGAGTCAAAAAGTATGTTTTTTCATATGTCATTCTCTTTTTTACTGAGCCGACTAATAAAGAAATGCAGTCGTCAACCCTCGGGATAATAAGTTGGTAATCACCAGTTTTAAGTCCTATGACCGAATTGCCGCAGCACCCAAAGGCCATTAATACCTGATCACAGTTAACAAACGTATCAAGCGCCCCCTGCATTTGAGCTCTGAGTTTATCCGGGTAATTGTGAAGTCCGGACTCCAGCCAAACCACCTCATAAGCCTTACCGGTGATTTCAATTGCATACTCAAGCTCATCCCTGAGCGTTTCGCAAGCCAGAATCTTAGACGTCATTTTTTTATCCTAATTTACTTGAGTGTTTATTTTTCCAATAATCCGTTTCTGTAACTATTCAAATAAGACTTGCAATGTAAGTCTTGTCCCATTATTACTTCTGAAGCAAGAATAGTGGAAAAGGCGCGCCGGTCTCTCACATCGATGATAAATCCGCTAATACCTGATGATATTAGAATAGAAATAAAGGATCGGTTCAAGAGCCGCCTGTTTGGCATACCGTAGCTTACATTGCTTGGAGCGCAAATAGTACTTATATCAGGATAAATTTCCTTTATTTTTTTCAGCGTCTGAATAAGTATCGAGCCTGCGTTCAGGTCGGCGGAAACAGCCATAACCAATGGATCAATATAGATATTTTGGGCTTTCATTCCGGCGGATATCGCATATTCGACAAAATATTCAGCCGCCTCTAATCTCCCGTCAACACTACCTGGAATTCCTTTTTCATCCATGCAAAGCGCCACAAGAGGGCAATCGTACTCCAAGGCAAGCGGGATCAGGGTATCGGCGCTATGTTTTTCTCCTGTGGCCGAGCTCAGAATTGGGCGAGGGCCGGTATAAGTTTTTATTGCTTCCTTAAGAGCCGCCGGACTTGAGCTGTCAATAACAAGAGGGATGTTTACAGCCTTTTGGACAACGCCCACCAACCAAATCAAGTCATCTGTTTCGCTATTATGCCCGCCTACTCCCCCTGCGTTTACATCAAGATAATTTGCTCCACAAGATTCTTGCTCAAGGGCCAGGGACTTGATAAATGCTTCGTCACGATTCAAAATCGCTTTACCAACTGCAGGAATACTGCCATTCAAAGATTCGCCTATAATTAATAGCATTATTATCTCCTGTTCTTGCGTTTTCTTATTCTTATTCTTATTTGGACAGAAGCTTTTGTTTCCCTTTTGGTCCGTTGTCTTTAATAAAGAATGAAAGAATTGTCGCAATTACCGCGACTCCAACAAATAATAGCATTGCATTCTGCAATCCCCATGAGCTTGTCGCGGCCTCCAGTATAGTTGGAGAAAAAAAGCCAAATACATTTCCGAACCCAAACATCATAGAATAGCCTCCGGCCGCCATTGCAGGGGTGACGCCTTTGACTTCCATAATAGCGGTTTGTGAAGCTGAGCTCCTGAACGGGTTACAGAAACCCCAGATCGCTATCAACACACTTAACAAAGCGACCTGTTCAAACATGATAATACCCGAAGCACATAAAACCGCAACTATCGCAGCCGGCACAATGACCAATTTTCGTCTGCCAAGAGCAGTTGTTGCAACTCCTCCGGATATATTACCTATAGACCCCGCAAGTGATATAACACCGGTCAGCGACGCCGCAACGGCAGCATCCATTCCGCGCCGTAATTGAAAATACGTTGGGAGATATGTCTGAATTGCATTAGCCGCGATAGTGAATAATGAAAAATATAAAACGATTATCCATACTTCTTTGCTTTTCACCGCCATGCTAAAGCCGCTTTGCTGCTTAACCTTAGCATTAGTTTCGCCGTCCTTTTCGCTTTGTTTTGCTTTCATATAGTCATTAAAAGCTTTGTTGTCTCTTCCTAAAAAAGTCCATGCAAGCACCATTATCATAGAAATAAAAACAAAGATCCCAAAAATGTTTTTCCATGTTCCAACCATCGTAAGCAATGGAATCGCTATTGCATAAAATGCAGCTGTAATTACTGATCCCGCCAAAGTGTTAATTGTGATTATGATCGGTTTTTCCTTTGCCGGGAACCATGATGTAATAATTGAGCTGACTGTCGAGCCGCCCACCCCAAAACCAATACCGCTAAATACGCGACCAACCAGCAGGATCGTAATATTAGGCGCCAGGTACGAAACTGCCGTTCCTATTACGTGGCTGAGCATAGCAATAATCATCGTTTTTTTAATGCCCAGTTTCTCAACAATAAATGTGGCTGTAAACATTGATATGCCGCTTGCCAGCGTAACAATTGAAACTGTCATCCCGCCCAATGCCAAACCGATATTTAATTCTTCCATCATTGTGACCATCAGCGGCGCCGGTACTACTATTAACACCACTCCAAGCGCTGTCGATAAACATATCAATACGCCAATTACGTATCTGTATACTGGGAAAAGTATTTTTTCATCCATTTTACGTAACCACACCTTTCATTTTATAAAGAGAGGGTCATTACCTCGCCAAAGTTATATTGGCTAGTATAATAATGAGTACATTCAGGAGTGTCATTCAATTATTTGAGGCGCCCATATGTTCCTTTGCAACAGCAACAGCTCGTACCGCATCTTCCGTGTAGACGTCCGCGCCGACAATGTCCGCCCATTGAGCGTCCAATACACATCCGCCAACCATTATATAAGTACTCTTGCGGATTCCTTTTTCTTCAAGCATTGCGACAATTCTCTTTATTTCTTCTGCTACTGTAGATACAAATGCTGAAGCCCCAATAATATCGGCCTTATGCTCTATAGCCGCCTTGACGAATTTCTCGGCGGGGACGTCTTCTCCCAAATCATAAACGGTAAACCCCCCTAATTCCATAAAAGACGCAACGAGGTTTTTGCCAATGTTATGATTATCTCCCTTTACGGAACCAATGACCACTGTTCCGATTTTTTCTCCGCTCATATCTAAGAATGGTTTTAAATACTCACTACCAATTTTTACCGCTTCGACAGACGCAAGAACATCCGGGAGGAAATACTCCCTGGCATTCCATTTTTCCCCAACGATCTCCATTGATTTACCAACACCGTCGCTTAAGAGGAACAATGCGTCGATTTTATTGTCAAGCGCATTTTGAAGCGCTATTTTGGTACCGTCAATATCTCCAAGTACAATAGCAGTTCTCACCTCTTCAAGTAATTTTTCCATTTTAATTCTCCTTTACATGAGTATTTTTCATTTTATCAATACTGTGCAAATTCTTTTGCGGCTTCCACATAAGTCATGACATTTTCATTCGGAGTCGAATAATCCAATGGGTCGGTAGTCAAAGCTATTTTGTAGTAAACTGGATCTTCGCGGGTTGCGTCAATTACTCGTTTGACTTCTTTTCGAATGGCTTCTCTGTCGCCATGCAAGAGGATGTGCGCGTCCACATGTGCAGTATAAGTGCAGTTATATTTCATCGCTATTTCTTTCGCTTTTTTGATAGGCGTCCCTGAATGAGCTTCGAAACCTGCAACGCCGGACTGAGCATAGGATTCAATCACATGTGACGTGTCTCCCGCGCTATGCACATATAAAGGTACGTTAATTGCATTTACTGCTCTGGCAATATATCCGAACTCATATTCTCTCTGTATTGCTTCGGAAACGACGTCCCCTTTTCCGATCATTCTTATGTAATCAACGCCGCTTTTTTCCAGCTCTCTTAGCCATTCCAGGTTAAATAATGATGTGATGGCGGCTATACTATGCGCCAATGGCCTGTTGGTCTTTAGCAGCACGAAGTGTTTTTCCATCGGGAGCATATAAGAATTTATTCCGCCGGGCATTGCTGAAAAGCCAAATAACGGCATGATATCGCCTAATTTTTCCTGCAGCACCTTTATCATCCATAACTGCCAATGCATGGTTTCGTATTTGTAACAATCCGGAAAAACAGGCAACTTAAATTTATCTATATCCGCGCCGCATTCAATTGCACCTTTGATCATTAAGGGAAGAGAGCCGTCACTTGGCTTGGTGAGCGTGCCGCCAAGCACGTTTTCACCTAAAGAGAACCGGAACATACTCAGTGTATCGTATTGAAAATACTCCAAATGTGATAAATAAGCCAAAAGAGTTACTTGCGGATCTTCATAGAGCTGGGGTGGTTTTAAATTTGCAAAAGCGGCTGCATGTAATCCGATCGGTAATGCCGTAACAGGCATGCGATCTGTTTTTTCTCCCCTTGTATACTTTGCGTAACGTTCACGGGGCGTCATTTTTTCTTTAGCTATCCTCATTCTGATTTTCTCGCAGAGCGCGTCTACTTTGTCTTCTACTTCATCTGTCAGTATGACTCCATAATACTCTTTCATTATCGACCCTCCTTAAATATTCTAGAATCGCGGGCGCCAAGATAACCGGTGCGACGGGCTTTGCCCGCAAACCATATCAGCTTGGCGGAGCGCGTTTCACTCACCTTACTCTCTCCTCTCCCCTCCCCTCCC
>WRNQ01000082.1 GCA_009776565.1 Synergistaceae bacterium
ATTTCCTTTCTGAGCAACTCAAGCGCCGGAACTTGTAATTCAAGTATTCTCAAACGCTCTTTGAGGGCATACATATTATACATATTTATTTTCTCAAAATCATCAATAAAATAAACTTTCAAAAAATCGTCGTTCACGTCTAAAAAGCGCTTCCAGGATTCTTCTCCCGCATAAATTCTTGGCCTGTTCTTTTCCTCGGCTAAATATTCCATTCTTGCCTGATAATATTTAATACGCGCGAAAATATTTGGGTATTCTTCGCTCTTNGGAAATTCATGCCGGTTATTTAAAAGGTTATCAAGGTATAGTTGNCTTCCTTCAAGGAGAGCTTTTAAATTCTCGCGATAGACATTAATCCTTTTTTTATCCCCATCNATGGTCAGAATAACGAAATCATTTGCCGGATTTAANCCATANGTCTCTTTTTCATANTAGTCATTCCAAAGCAATTGAGAATCTTTTAAAAGCAAACTTTCCGCTTCATTCAGTTTTTCCGATAACGCATTGAACGAGGTTTCAATCTGAGCGAGCAATGCTATTTCCGATTCAGTTTTACTTACATCATACGAAATATTTTTTATAAAGTCCGGAAGCACAGGGAAACTATTGATTTCAGCAGATTGACTTAAATAGCTTTTTATATCAACATTGTTTTGTGCATCGTGACTTTTACCCGCGCTCCAGGCGCCGGTTGTTGAAAAAATTAATAAAACAACGGCAATAATAATTTTCCTATACAAATCACCACCTCCAGTTAAGAAAATCAATATCCCAGTTCTTCTTTAACATAATTTGGAAGAACAAAAGACGCGCGATGCAGGTCGGTATTGTAGTATNTGGTGAGAAGACCAAGCGCGTTCCATTTTGAGTCGTCAAAGANAAGGGGGTCAATTANTCCTTTTTTGTCCGCAAAACCAAAAAGCCAGTGACCAGACTGATATGTTGGAATAAAAGCCTGGTAGACGCGGCAGCTTTTAGCCGCAAAATGTTCCTTTATCCTTTGATGCGCTCGCCTCATTGCTTTGGATGTTATCTCATAATATGGGCTTTCATGTTGATTCACAAGTATTCCATTTTCTTTAAGCGCTTTATGGCAGCTTTTGTAGAATCCGCTCGTGAATAATCCTTCGCCTACGCTTATTGGATCCGTTGAATCAACTATGATAAGGTCATATTCGTTTTCTCTCTTTGCGACAAAATTGACCCCGTCCTCAAAATAAAGGCTCACTCTTGGATCATCCAGTTTGCAGGATGTAAACGGTATAAATTCTTTGCACACTTCAACCACTCGTCTGTCGATATCCACCATATCAATTTTCTCTATAGTTGAATATCTTGTAAGCTCTCTAACTGTTCCGCCATCACCGCCGCCAACCACAAGTACATGTTTTACGCCGGGCGCCGCCGCCATTGGTACATGAGTTATCATCTCGTGATATATGAACTCATCTTTTTCCGTTAACATAAGAACGCTGTCAAGACTAAAAAAACGTCCGAACTCGGGAGAGTCATAGACATCAATTTGTTGGTACTCTGATTTTTCAGAGTGAAGATGACGGGAAATCCTTATGGAAAAATTAACGTTTGGCGTGTGAGCCTCGGTAAACCATAGCATCTTTACTGTTCCCCCTGTTCTTCTTCGATATCGTCCTCATTTGTTCCGTAAACATTCATTCCATAGAATATCTCAATCATTTCGCGCGAAATTTTGTCGCGTATGTCGCGGCGTTGGTCAGGGCTCAGTTCATATGCGTCCATATTAAAAAGNTANTCGTTCAGAACTATTTCGTTCCTCAT
This sequence comes from Synergistaceae bacterium, assembly GCA_009776565.1. The sequence goes on from WRNQ01000082.1 coordinate 1,798, forward strand.
CATCTTAGTATGGAAATAGTTAGACTGATANACGTTTATGTCTATTGCGTCATACTTGCGCAGTATTGAACAATCAATGAAATTNTGTATTGACGTTATATCGTGATCCAGATAGTACTTATTCCCGTGCATATCACGGGTAAAACCTCTGACACGATAATCAATGGTTATAATGTCCGAATCAAAGCTTGAAATCATGTAATCAAGCGCGGTTAACGGAGTTATCATCCCGCATGTTCCAACGTCTATATCAACGCGAAATGTCGACACTTCATTACCCGGATGGCTTTCCGGGTATGTATGGACTGTAACATGGCTCTTGTCTAAATGCCCCACGACGCTTTCACGATGAATTGGAGGTAACAGGGTTATTGAGTCTCCGTCTCCGTTATTGCAGGAAGGATCGGTTTTCTTAATGGACTCTTCCGCAATAAGCAAAACTACGCTCGCTCCTTGTGGTTCATAATCCTGACGCGCAATGTTCAGCACATGCGCTCCTATCAGCTCAGCGACATGACGGAGAATTCCCGTAAGCCGCTCGCTGTTATACTGATCATTTATATATGCAAGATAATCTTTCTTTTCTCGTTTTGTCCGGGCGTAACACACGTCATAAATGTTAAAACTCAGCGTCTTAGTTAGATTGTTGAATCCGTAGAGTTTAAGCTTATTTGTCAATCCTAACATCACCTCTTAACAGAAATTTACTTACCTTATTCTTTATTTTTAAGTTTTTCAATAAACGGTGCGCAAATGTCAATCGGAACGGGGAAAAATGTAGTAGTATTGCGCTCACTGGCTATTTCGCGAACTGTTTGCAAGTATCGGAGTTGCAAGGTAATATTTGATGTTTCCATCTGGCGCGCGGCTTCAGAGAGTTTTTGCGCTGCCTGAAGCTCTCCTTCCGCAGCTATGATTTTTGCGCGTCTTTCGCGTTCGGCTTCAGCCTGACGAGCCATAGCGCGTTTCATGCCATCCGGCAGTTCCAACTCTTTCACTTCAACCGCAGATACTTTTATTCCCCAAACGTCCGTGCGTTCATCAATTATTAACTGAAGTTCTTCATTAATTTTTTCACGGGACGACAATACCTCGTCAAGCTCAGCAGATCCTATAACGGAGCGCAATGTTGTCTGCGCTAAAAGACTTGTGGCAAGGATGTAGTTTTCTACTTCCGTTACTGAGTATGCCGGATCGAGTACACGAAAATACACTACGGCATTCACCTTAATAGGAACATTATCCTTCGTTATTACTTCCTGAACAGGCACGTCAAGAGTCAGTGTACGTAAGTCCGTAGTAACCGCCCTGTCTATAAAAGGAATAATAAGAATAAGACCGGGTCCCTTACTTCCAATAAGACGCCCAAGTCTGAAAACTACAAGCCGCCTGTACTCAGGAACAATCCTGAACGTATGTGAAAGCAGGTAAAGAATAATAATTATTGGAATAACCCAACCAAAACTTGAAAAAATAAATCCCACTTCACTTGGCAATTTAATCCACCCCTTTTTTGTTGATTACTATTTTATTATATGTTCATCCTATCCGGAACATTCCTTTTCTTGTATTTGCTCAGTATTGCGTTTATATATATACAACACAAGAGCTTCAGAATATGAAACAATTGAACTATCCCCTTTCATTATAGGATAGTCCGCTTTGGCGTTCCATATTTCCCCCATGCAAAAAACCTGCCCTTCGTAAACTTCCCCATTTTTTGAAAAATCGCCCAAAGCTTTAGTTTTTTGACCTGCGACCCCTTCGCGCCCGCCTTGAACTTTCAGAAAAAAGCTCTTTATCGTAAGAAAAAGTATTATCAATAATAATACCGCGCTCAAAATATACAATTCCATTGATGACAAATACATTGTGTAATCAAAAGGCAATTTTAATACGAAAACTCTGCTCATGAACTCACCCTCTTTATTATATCTTTTTCTCTTTTTGCACACGTATTTAACTTTTGAGCATATAGTATATTATTTGCAGCTTTAATCATCAATAGTTTTATCATCAATAATATAACTATTCAGAGCAAAAAAACTACATTTTGATTATAATTATGGCAAGTTGATTGTAAAACAGACAAAAAGAGGCGATTCACAATGGAAAAAGATAAACTGGATATTGTCATCGAAAAAGCAATGGAGTTGGCCTGGAGTTACACGAAAAAATACGGAGGCTGCGCGCAGGTGGTTTTAGCTTCAATAAAAGAGACTGTCGGCAACATAAGCGACGAAGTATTTCAATCGGCAACCGGACTTGCCGGAGGAGTTGCTCGCACAGGAAACGCCTGCGGCGCCCTTACCGGCGGAATTATGGCGCTGTCATGTTTTTGGGGAAGACCATATAACGACTTTGCAGACCCAGATAGAAGACGCGCCAGAACTTTCTCTATTTGCAAGAAACTTGCGGATAGATTTCAAGAAACTTATGGCAACCCAAATTGCGGCAAAATACAGGAAAAAACCATGGGNCGCGCATACAACCTCGGAGACCCTAAAGATTTTGAGCAGTTTTTAAAGGATGGCGGTCACGACGATAAATGCACTTCAGTATGCGCCAATTCCGCGCGCTGGGTACTGGAAATACTGAATGAAGAAGGATTAATTTAATGCAGGAAAAAATAAGAGTAGTTATAATCGGGGGAGTTGCCTGCGGGGCAAAAACAGCCGCAAGGCTTGCTCGTATTTGCCCAAATGCCGATATAACTATGCTTGAGCGTGGAGAAAACCTTAGTTACGCAAATTGCGGCTTTCCGTTTTACCTCGGCGGAGAGGTTAAGACGCGTGAATCATTGACTCACACAGGGTTTGGCGTCAAAAGAGATTCCGGCTACTTTGGCGGGTACGCATTTACAAAAGCCCTCACCGGACATGAAGTAATAAGTATCGACAGAGTTTCCAAAATCGTAACGGCTGTAGTTAAAAAGACGGGAGAAAAAGTTGAATTTCCGTACGATAATTTAGTCATTTCCACGGGGGCTGCTCCAATAATTCCTGACATACCCGGAATAAATCTCAGGAATGTTCATACATTGTGGACGCTGAACGACGCGATTGCTATTGAGCAAGCTCTCGGAGACTACAGTGTAAAAAAAGCTGTAGTCGTTGGCGCGGGGCTTGTTGGGATAGAGACAGCGGAAGCGCTGAAGTTAAGAGGAATTGATGTTGCGATGGTTGACGCTTTGCCTCTGCCGCTATATGCAATAGCCGGAGAAGAGTTTGGAATGCTTATTGTAAAGGAACTTCAGGCAAACGGCATACAGTTTTACGGCGAAGAAAAACTGCTTGAAATCAGAGGCGACAAATCTTGTGTCTCAGGGGTCCTTACAAGTAAAAGAGAAATTGAAGCTGATTTAGCAATAATATCAATTGGCGTACGACCTAACATTGAGCTTGCCAAAAAAGCGGGATTATCTATAGGAACGCACGCTATCCTGACAGACCCCGGAATGCGCACTTCAGACCCGTGCATTTACGCCGGAGGCGACAGCGTTGAGTGCCGCAGCCACATAACAGGCAAGTATGTATGGCAGCCAATGGGCTCGGCGGCAAACAGGCACGGCAGAGTGATAGCCGACAACATAGCGGGGTTAAAATCCGAATTCACTGGAGTCGAAGGAACAGCCATCGTCCGGGTGTTCAATTATTGCGTGGGCAAAACGGGCTTAACTTTTAAAGCGGCTGAAGAAGCCGGTTACCATCCAATGGAAATGCTCTCCGCAAACCCGGATATCCCGCTGTTTATGCCAAATTCTTCCATGATTACAATAAAATTAGTTGCGGATGTAAAAACAAGGCGCGTACTTGGAGCGCAAATCATAGGCGCCGGCAATATAGACAAAAGGCTTGACGTCATAGCAACCGCAATAAAAGGCAACTTAACGGTAGACGATTTGGCAGACGTTGATTTAGCCTACTCTCCTCCATTTGCCACAGCGCTTGACCCGGTGACTCACGCCGCAAACTCCTTAAAGAATAAAATGGATGGGTTGATTAAGAGCTTATCGCCTCTCGAACTAAAATCAAAGGGAGAGCGCGGCGACAATTTCACGATATTGGATGTACGGAAAGAAGAGGAAATAAAGCGTTTTGGAAAATTAAAATATAATTGGATAAATATCCCGCTTGGAGAGTTAAAGAACCGCGTCAACGAGCTTCCAAAGGACAACGGAATAATAATCGTCTGCAAGTCCGCCGTCCGGGCATGGATAGCGTATACAATGCTCTTGCGATTCGATTTCCCGGATATAGCTATACTTGAAGGCGGAATGTGTTCGTGGGGTTATGAAGTAATTTAAAAGAAAGGGGGTATTCATAGGATGCATATGGCAGACGCGCTGATATCGCCGTCCGTGGGCGCGGCGTTTTATGCCGCAAGCGCAGGATTTGCGGCATATAGCTTGAAATCAGGCGATAAAGAAATCGCCCTTTCAGATTATGACCCCAAAACTCCTCTGATGGGGGTACTGGGCTCTTTCATTTTCGCAGCGCAAATGCTCAATTTTGCCATACCCATAGCGGGCTCAAGCGGGCACATAGGCGGCGGACTTTTATTGGCGATATTGCTCGGAAGCTCGCGCGCGTTTCTTGTGATGGGCTCAGTATTGATAGTTCAATCTCTGTTTTTTGCTGATGGAGGGCTTCTCGCGTTTGGGTGCAACTGGTTTAATCTCGGGGTGTTTCCATGTTTTGTCGCATATCCGTTCATATGGAGACCTTTGGCTCGAAAATGCAAATACGTTACAGCAACAATGATTTCAGCCGTCATTGGACTGCTCCTGGGCGCGGCTTCGGTAACCCTTCAGACAAGCGCGTCAAAAATCACGGAATTGCCGTTTGTACCTTTTATAACGACAATGCTTTCAATACATTTAGCGATTGGCCTTGTTGAAGGAGCTGCCACATCGGCAGTGGTGGTTTTTCTGCATAAAGCGCGTCCAGAATTGATATTTGGTGCGCGTGAAACGCAAGACAACGATAAACCCGTGTTAAGCTTCAAAAAAATAGCAGCCGCTTTTGCATTATTGACGCTCATATTCGGGGGATTTGTATCGCTTTACGCCTCAAGCGATCCTGACGGGCTTGAGTGGGCGGTACATAAAGTCTCCGGGCAGGAAGAGTTAACATTGGGCGGGGAGTCAACGCTCCACTCGGCAGCTTCGGCAATACAGGAAAATACATCATTTTTTGCGGATTACTCGTTGGCAAGCTTATCCGCAAAGTTTGGAACAAGCGTTGCGGGGATTGCCGGAAGCTGTCTGGTATTGTTTTTAGTTGGAGGAATAGCTTTTTTCATCTCAAAAAAGAAGGCGTACTGATAGTGTTCCGAGGCAAGATTTCCCCGCAGGCTCACGTGCTGACTACTTTCATTTTTACGATAGTAATAGCTTCATTCAGCAGGAATGAAGTTACTTTGCTTTTTCCTTTTTTTAGTTATCCTGTTTTCATCCTGTTGTCGGCTGAAAATAT
>WRNQ01000083.1 GCA_009776565.1 Synergistaceae bacterium
CTTGCCTTTTATCTCATGGTAGTATATCAGAAATTCGTGTTTCTAAAACTATTGTCGTGTATAATTTAGAAGTTTTTTATTCCCATCATCGAAAGGTTGAACGAAAATAAAAAATACAAATGACAAAGTATATATTTTACTGCTGTTATTGTTAGTGCTGATTATAAATGTTTATGGGATTGGAGATTATCCTTTGCTTGAGCCTGACGAGGGCAGGTATATAGAAATTCCGAGGGAAATGATCGAATCCGGCGACTACATTACGCCAAAGCTTAACTATGTAAAATATTTTGAAAAACCAGCATTTTTTTATTGGATGAATGCTTTATCTATGAAATTGTTTGGAGAAAACGAATTTGCCGCCCGTTTTCCCACTATGCTTATGGCTATAATGGGGGTAATATTGACATATTTGATTGCAAGATCNATGTATAGTAATAANACAGCCCTTTTATCNACGGTAATGTTACTTACAATGATTTTGTATTTTGCGTTAGCGCATATAAATATTATTGACATGACTTTATCATTTTTCATCACATTATCGCTCGCAGGTTTTTGGTTAAAGCGGTATTCATTATTTTATATCGGTATGGCGTTAGCTCTGCTTTCCAAAGGGCTTATAGGTATAGTTTTACCCTGTGCTGTGGTTTTTTGGTATATCGTCTTGACCAGACAGTGGACTTTATTTAAGGAAATTATAAAAAGCGGACAGGAATACTTCTATTCTTATTCATTTCGCTCCCTTGGTTTATCACTGTATGTGTTGTAAACAGAGATTTTTTTGATTTCTTTTTCATTCAAGAGCATTTTCTTCGTTATACAACAAAAATGCATGACAGGTATGAGCCGATATGGTTTTTCGCTCCTATCTTATTATTGGGAGTAACGCCGTGGGTGGGATTTATCCCAAATGCTTTGACATCTCTTTTTGGCATTCGAAGAATAAATAACGAACATGAGAAAAGAGTATTGATTTATTTATATCTTTGGATTTCAATAATTTTTGTCTTTTTTTCGCTGTCCGGTTCAAAGCTCATTCCATATATACTGCCTGTCTTGCCGCCGATAGCCGTGATTTTTGCGTCTTTTATGAATAAAATACTCGTCGATGAGGATTTGCTGCTTGCCAAAAGAGTGTTCAAATGGGGAGCGCCTATATTCATTTTGGTTTTTATAGCGTCAATAGTTTATCCGTTCTTTGACGACAATGAAATTGGTGATTTAAAGCTTTATTCCTATACAATACCGTTTGGGCTTATATCGTTAGCATTTCCCTTTATCGGTAAATATTCTATTAAAAAGGCAAATGTAAAACTCTTTGTTTTTGGAATGCTTACGCTTTCATTGTTGTTTACTGTAACGGCAAAACGCGGGTTTACATTGATGGGAGAAACGAGAAGCACATATGATACCGCTCTTTTGATATCTGAACATAAAAGAGAAGGCGACCTTGTTGCTCAAATATGGGATTATGACCAGGGCTTGCCGTTTTATTTAAAACAAAGGATAGTTTTAATAGACTGGCTTGGAGAACTTGAATTTGGCGCTTCACAGGAAAAAGAAGCCATGTGGTTTTTGGAAGCCGATGAAATAAAAGAATTTTGGGATGAGAGCGAGAGAGTATTCTTTATCGTCAGTAAGAAAAATGTATACAGATTTGAATCTCTCCTAAAGTCAAACGACATTGTAATTCCCGGATTACTTGGGGAAAACAACAGAAACGCAATATACTTAAAGCCATAAATGGCAATCTGACCGTTGCTCTGTGCGATTATCATCAAACGGGCACTGGAAAGCGCCAAAGAATATTTTCGTAATCGTGATGTTTTAGAGCTTGCGGAAAAAGAGTTTTTTGGGGAGTCGGGAGATCTTGAACAGTAAAATTTGCGATATACGTAACTACTCCCCAAGCGTAAATGATTTGTTATTTTTTGATGCTAATATTTGGATTTACCTTTGGTCGTCTCATCATAAACCTAACGCCGTTTTATTTTTGAATACTCAGCACAGGCGGCTTCGAGCTTCACAAAGTCGCAACAGTTTTTTGTCATCAATGGGTCTTTTTTCACAACGACAGAATTGTAGACATATTTAGCAGTACGAAAGATAGCTTTAGCATTTTTAATNCAGTAATCCAATTCCCAATCCACATAAAAATCTAATATTCTGTCCATAATACTCCCATAAAATAATATAAGGGGCGGTTTTGAAGCCGCCCCTCGCATTACAAGTCGCACTTACGGCGGCGAAGCGCCGAGAAGATACAAGTCGCGCTTACAGCGGCGAAGCACTGAGAATATACAAGTCGCGCTTAACGGTGGCGAAGCACCCGCATTACAATCCTGTAACTCATATTACACCTTCATTATACGCCAATAATCCGAAAAGTCAACTTCAAAATTGTGTAAATACAGATATATCCACGGTTAAAAGCCCCTGCGTATCGGCAATAATGGCGTAACTAATCGTTACTCACCGCCGCAGACGAACTGAGATAACGAGTATCCATTTTTGGATAGTCCTCAGAGCGGACAAATAGAGCCTGACAAACCCGCATGTACCAAGGATTCCGGGGCGCGAGAACCGGGCGGCAATGGTAATATACGTCATGCCCCTGTATTCGCGTCTTGGTTGATTACCTCCCCTTATCCTCTGTCCGGATTAGCTGAATGACATTGCATTGGGGTCCGTTCATTGTTGCTGTTTAAATAACAATTCGCGTATAACGCCAGGTATCTCACCAATCGGATACGAGCCAACAATTTCTCCTTTTACAAATACCGCTACTCCATTTGGCGTCCCGGCTATTCCAAAATCGGCGTGTTTAGCCTCCCTTGGACCGTTTACTTCGCATCCCATGACCGCAAAACTTTTCATGGCGCCTTCCGGAATTTCCTTTATCAATGGAGTTACAATTCTTAGAAGTTCTTTTACTTCTATTCTCCTTCTGCCGCAAGTAGGGCAGGAAATAATATTAACGCCGCGTTTTCTTATTTCAAGGGCGTTTAGGATTGCATAGCCCGCGCGTACTTCCTGCTCCGGTTCATCAGTCAGGGACACCCGTATAGTGTCGCCAATACCTTGGGAAAGCATGACACCTATTCCAACAGCGCCTTTGACCAGCCCTTCCGTCTCAAATCCGGCTTCAGTTATGCCAATGTGCATAGGGTAATTATATTTTTTTGATATAAAAGAATTAGCTCTTATGGTTTCCGGAATATTGGAAGATTTTGCTGATAAGATTATATTCTTGCTGAAGTCGTTTTTTATTAAAATCTCCGCTTGTTCTTCAACTGCGTAAAAGAGAGCCAATGCCCTGTCGTTGTTAGCCTTCTGCATGTGAGAATTTCCAAGCGAACCGCCGTTGGCGCCTATCCTTATCGTGACGTCCATATCCTTTGCAACCTTTATCATTTCGGCAAGTTTAAACGTCGGCATGTTGCCCGGATTTATCCTTATGGCCGAACAGCCGTTTACCATAGCCGCTATGGCTATATCGGGGTCAAAGTGTATATCCGCCATCAATCGCAGGTCTGTCTTTTTAATTAATTCTTTTAAATTTTGAGCCAACCGCGCGTCAGGTAGAGCAACGCGCGCCATTTCGCAGCCAGCGTGTAAAAGCCTCCCGCACTGTGACGTGCAAGCTTCAATATCCGTAAGAGGCGTCTTTAACATGCTTTCAACTCTAACAGGCGCCCCGCCTCCGATTTTTAAGCCTTGAATTATGACCTGCGAGCTCATTTATGTATTAATTTGGCAATGTCAAACCAGGTTACAATCACTATAAGGGTTATTAAAAAAACAAACCCGGCAAAATGAATGTAACGCTCTACTTTCATGGGAAGGCGGCGGCGGAAGATCATTTCCCCTATCAGCAANAATAAGTGGCCGCCGTCAAGCGCAGGAAATGGGAAAAGGTTTAGTATTCCAAGGTTAAGGCTTATCATCGCTAAGAAAGTAATAAGATTCCAAGTTCCGGCGCGTGCTGCCTGCCCCGCCATCGCAGCAATTCCTACAGGGCCGGCTACATCCGGCGCTTTGCCGGTGATTAAATCGCCTATTCCTTTAAGCATTTCAATACTTATTTCTATGACATAACCCAAAGAATTCGTTATAGCTCCTATAAGCGTAAAGCTCTTGATGGATGGCGTTATTCCAAGCATGGGGACTTTAGTTTCCTCGTGGATTGGAATATCCGTATTAATTTCAAGTATATGACCATCGCGTTCAAACATAATATTTACGCTTCCTTTGAGCGCGTTTTCTCTTATCCCTAATGTCATACTACGCCAATCTTCAACGATTTCCCCATTGATTTTAATAATTCTGTCATTTGGTAAAAAGCCTGCGCTTTCAGCAGGCAAACCCGGCATAATTGAGCCTATGACAGTGCTTTGCGTATCCATGATACCGTGACCGTAAAGGAAAAACGCTGTAAGAAGTATTGCCAGCAATATATTCATAATGGCGCCGTTGGCAAGGATTAAAAACCTTTTCCAAGCTGGTTTTTCATTGAATCCCATTCCCGGTTTTATGAATTCTCCTTCTTCTTCATTTTCTTCTCCCATTCCTGCTATGCGAACATAGCCCCCAATAGGAAACGCGCGTATCGACCATAGCATTCCTTCCGAATTTTTCCTTTGATAAAGAAGAGGCCCCATCCCTATGGCAAATTCATGCGATTGCACGCCCAACATTTTTGCTGTTTTGTAGTGACCTACTTCATGCACTATAATACAAACTGCTATTACAAAAATAAATGATATTAAACTGATAAGCATTTAATCATCCTCCTTATCAAGGCGTATTATAATAATCTATGCTAGTTCGATAACCCTTTTTGCATGGGTTTTTGCTGTTTCAACGATATCCAGAGCTTCCCGGAGCGTGTTTGGCGCAGGTCCGTTACATGATTGCATAACTTTTTCCACGACTTCCGCTATCTTTGTGTAACTTATTCTACCATTAATAAAAGCTTCAACCGCAATTTCATCCGCACCAATCAAAAGAGCCGGCAGGCGTCCTTTTTCACGGGCGGCGAGAAGCGCGAGCGCAAGACACGGGAAACGCGTTTCGTCAGGGTATTCAAACGATACTGTTCTGGGATAGTTTTCGGGCATCAATTCTTTTATCCTGAGAGGAAGCCGGTATGGATATGAAAGACAGGCAAGCGCGGGTAAACGCATGTCGGGGGTAGCCGCCAACAGCTTAACAAAGCCGTCGCAAAACTCCACAAAACCATGTACAAAAGATCCCGGCGATATGACAGCTTTAACTTGGTAATGCTCAAGCCCAAAAAGAAACATTGCTTCTATTAATTCAATCCCTTTATTCATAAGAGTTGCGCTGTCTATCGTTATTTTTTGACCCATGCTCCATACAGGATGTTTAAGCGCCATAGCCGGAGTTACATTTACAAGTTCGCTCACAGGGTAATTCAGAAAAGCTCCGCCTGAAGCAGTAAGATAAATGCAGGAGACATTATTGATATCTTCGCTGCGGAGGCTTTGCCATATAGCGTTATGTTCGCTGTCCAGAGGGCGGAGTTGATTTTCGTATTTTACTAAAGGAAGCACCCATGGACCGGCCACTACTATGCTTTCTTTATTAGCCAGGGAAACTTCTTTCCCTGCGGATAACGCCATTTGAAGGGCGTTTATTGTCTCAGTTCCCGACGCTGCAAATACAACATGGTCAATGTCATCACGTACAACTAATTCTTCAAGAGGGATATTTGATTCAAGATGTTTTGCAGCTTCTGCGTTTGTAATGCAAGTCAATATATTTGAAGGTACACAATATTTATTCTCCGCATAAATTGTTTTGAATTCCTGAACTAAACTATTTAATTTTTTATAATTGCTATTTGCGGCAAGAGCGCGTATTTCAAAATAATCAGGATAGGACCTGCATATGTCGATTACAGCTCCCCCTACGCTTCCTGTACAACCTATTATTGCAATTCTCTTTCTATTATTCATTTCGTATATTTCTTTTCTGTTTATCAAAAAAGATAAAGGAAATTGGACAATATGTAAGTAAAAAGCCCATTGATAAGGATGCTGTCAAAGCGGTCAAGAGCTCCTCCATGTCCCGGAATTATACTGCCTGAATCTTTTATTCCAGCTTCCCTTTTTAAAAGAGATTCCGCAAGATCTCCCATTTGACCAAGGGATCCGCATATAAACCCAATCCACAATATTGGCGTTATTCCCTGTTCAAGTGTAAACGCCAAAATCCCTGCCGTCAGGATACTTCCTACAAATCCACCCACAAAACCTTCGGAAGTCTTCTTTGGGCTTACTTTATTACACAGTTTATGATATCCCCAACGAGCGCCAATAAGGTATGCAGCTACATCACAACCCCAGGTGCAACAGAATAAAGAGATTAAAAGAAGTCTTCCGGCGGGGAAATTTCTTAATAAATATATAAAACACCATGGNACAGTTATATAAAGCACGCCCGAAAGGGTTGCNCCAACATTTAGTATTGCGTAACTGTTNCCTTGAAGTTGACGCCTGATAATTTCTATCATTAAAATAATAAAAACGCTCAATGATAAAGTCAGCGAAATTGAAATAGGATGAAGTCCCTCAAACGTTGAAGTAAGTACAAGGGCTGCGGCTATATATCCTATGCCTCTGGACAGGCGTGTTTGTGTTGAAACTATTTTGTAGTATTCAGATAATGAAATCATAGAGAAAAAAACAACCACGCTTATCCAGATCCAACCTCCGTACGATATTCCAGCAAGAATGGCTGCTATAACAAATGATCCGCTTATAGAGCGGCGTAATATTTCGTTATTTTTCGGCTGCTCCATATCTTCTTTCTCTTTTCTCGTAGGATCTCAAAGCTTTTATTAACTCATCTTCATTAAAGTCAGGCCAGTAAACGTCTGTGAAATAATACTCGCTGTAACTGCTTTCCCAAAGCCAGAAATTACTTGTGCGATATTCTCCGCTTGTCCTTATTATCAAATCAGGGTCGGGGACATCGGGNAAATANAGATTGTTACAAATATCAGATTCAGTTATNGGCGCTAATTTNCCGTCTTTGCTTAAACTTATACCTTTTGAAATGAAAGCGTTTACCGCGTCTGTTATCTCAGCGCGCCCGCCATAATCAATACATAGTATTAAATTGAATATACCAGCGTCATTAGTGAATTCCTCGGCTTCTGCCATCATTCTTTGAAGGTCTTGCGGGAGCCTTTCCCTGCGACC
>WRNQ01000084.1 GCA_009776565.1 Synergistaceae bacterium
CTGGGTTGAGCGGCGGTTGGCGCGCTTGGCTGAGCGGCGTCTAGAGTTGCGGTTGGCACGCTGGATTGAGCGGCGGCCCGAGTGGCAGTTTGAACGGCGGTTTCAGCAGTTGAAGCAATAATTTGTGATGCCGCCATTACTTCAAAATGTAATAATGAGATAGAAAATATGATCATAATAAGAATGTCAATAGAAAAAAACAGGGATATATTTTCGAATACCCTGTCAAAAGTAATCTTCCACACCATGGAACGACCTTTTTTCAATTCACTGCTGACTTTTTTTTCTTTATTTTCTTTATTCTCACTCATTATTCTCGCTCATTATTCTCGCCCGTTGTTCTCGCCCATTATTCTCGCCTATTATTTTCGCTCATTGTTCTCGCCCATTATTTTCGCCCATTATTTTAGCTCATTGTCAGTTTTCATCGTCACGTATTGTATAGCCTACGCCGCGCACTGTATGGATATATTTAACGCCAAAGGTTTCATCAATTTTCCCGCGCAAAAATCTGATATAGACGTCGACGGAATTAGTTTCCCCGATATAATCAAACCCCCATACCTTATCGAGCAATATGCTCCTGGTCAGGACAATCCCCTTGTTTTCCATAAGCATTCTTAAGAGGTCAAATTCCCTCTTCGTTAAATCTAACTGAGTTTGATCGACACACGCGGTATATCCCTGAACGTCAAGCGACAGTCTCCCAATTCTCAGCACGTCACCAGACGTTCTCCCGTTTGCGGCTTTATTCTTTCTCAGAATACTTCTTATTCTGGCTAAAAGTTCTTCAATTGCAAAGGGCTTAGTGACGTAATCGTCGGCGCCACCGTCCAGGCCGGTCACTTTGTCCATAACAGAGTCCCTCGCAGTCAGAAGTATAATCGGCGTCTGGCATGTACGGCGCAGCCGTCTCAGAACCTCCATGCCATTAAGGCCGGGAAGCATAATGTCCAGCAGAATCAGATCGTATCCGCCCGACTCCGCCATTCCGAGACCCGTCCTCCCGTCTCCGGCCGTCGATACTTCGTAACCTTCATAGGAGAGTTCAAGTTCAATAAACCTTGCTATGCTCTCCTCATCTTCAATTATCAGTATTCTTTCGGCGTTTTCGTTATTTGACATAAAACCCCATCCAATCTTTGGAACTTTATTATTCATCACTTGCGCTCACCACGTGTTATTCCCGATTATTCGGAAAACTGTTTGTAATCTCGTCTTTTATAGATTCCACGGCGTCAGCGGCAGTGTCCATAGCGCTGTTGAAATTCGTCTTTTCAATATCATCACCCCTGAAACTGTATCGGAATCCGAAGAATAGACCTATGACCAAAAGCGGGATTGTTATTGATGTAAAGAAGATGATGAAAATTATTAGAATAGACAGCGGCAATGCAATAATATATTTATCATGTCTTCTCACTTCAAGCGAGTTTGTGTTAGCTTTATGTATCAACCGGGCGCATAGCTTGAACAACCTGCTGAAAAAATCGGAAGCTGGACTCTCCTTGTGATATGCGCCATGATAGCCATATTGATAATAACCGTCTCCTGAAGTGCTCCCTTGCTTTGAATTGTAATAGCCCCCACTTTGCGGAGGGCGTATCTTTCCCTGTTTCTCGAGCAGGATCATTGCCTCGAGCAGGTCGTTCCCACAAGATTCCAGCGCCTCTTTTGCCTCGTCATATGTGACGTTCGCCTTCTCTCGCAACTTCTCAACCATTTCCAGAGTAGTCATAACTCTCACCTCATATTTCGCTCCGTCATGTTTGCTGATCGCTCGTTTATGTCGGAGTCTTTTTTATGGGTTTAAGTATAGTATATGAATATTGAAATGTAATTTGGCAAACATTAAATATTAATTAAAAGATTGCGCTTTCTTTTAACCAGACGCTTTTACCCAGACGTTTTAAGCAGACGCTTTTACCCAGACGCTTTAAACCAGACGCTTTAAACACAAACGAGCCATCAAAAGTATTACAGCCTGCGCAAGCATTACAGCCTACTCCGGCATTTCAAGCCTACGCCAGTTTCACAGCCTACTCCAGCATCACCGCCTACTCCAGCATTACCGCCTACTCCAGCATTACCGCCTGCTCCAGCATTACAGCCTGCGCCAGCATTACCACCTGCGCCAGCATTACAGCCTGCGCCAGCATTACAGCCTGCGCCAGCATTACAGCCTGCGCCAGCATTACAGCCTGCGCCTTACTTTATTCGGGATCCCGCAACTCCATGTGAAGTCTCTCAAATTGTCTTTCAACCTCAAGAAATATGTCAATCAAATAAGGATCAAATTGGCTGCCCCTGCCCTCTTTAATAATTTCCAGAGCTTTTTCATGGGACATACTTTTCTTATAGCAACGCGGACTGACCAGCGCGTCATATACGTCAACTATTGAAACCATCCGAGCCGACAGCGGTATTTCCTCCTCAAACAACTTGTCCGGGTATCCCTTTCCGTCCCATCGCTCATGGTGGAACTTGCATATCTCACGACAGTGTCTCAAATATAGCTCATTGCCCTCCATATTTATCGAGTCAATGATTCTGGCGCCAATTTCGGAATGTGTTTTCATAACTTCAAACTCTTCTTCAGTCAATTTCCCTGGCTTAAGCAGTATGCTGTCAGGGATCCCCACCTTCCCGATATCGTGCAATGGCGAAGCCTTTACAATAGCGTTATAGTTCAATTCCATCAGAGTTTTGTTGTATTTTGGCATAGTGAGCATGTAATTTACCATCGTTTTTAGCAACTCGCTCGTCCTTTTGATATGCTCCCCCGACTCAATTGAACGGTACTCAATTATGGTAGCAAGCGTTTCCAGAATCTTTTCATGGGTAGTCATGAGCTCCGCGGCTTTTTGCTCCACCATATCCTCAAGATTATTCTGATACCGTTTCAATTGAATATGGTTGTCTACCCTGGCCTTAACAACAGCTGCATTAAACGGCTTTGAAATATAATCGACGGCGCCTTCCGACAAACCTTTGAATTCATTTTCTGTTGCATCCGCCGCAGTTATAAACAATACAGGGATCATTGCGGTGTTAGGATTCGACTTAATAAGCTCAAGCACCTGGAATCCATCCATTTCAGGCATCATTATATCCAACAGCACCGCCTGTGGCAAATCAATGCTGTTATACAATATATCTACCGCTTCTACACCATCGGACGCCTCAATAACATCATAATCTTCATGAAGAATTTCTCCAAGAATAATCCGGTTGAGATCAATATCGTCAACGACCAAAATCTTATCCTTCATCCGAAAGCTCCAATCTCACCATTAATAATCATTGCTGTTATTTGCATATCCGTATTGTCATTAGCTGTTTATTCAAGTTTGGTTAGGACGATATTTATGCATTCCAGCGTTTTTTTCAGTTCTTCCTCAAATACCTGAAGCGTATTTGAGGCGTCATAATTATTTTTCAACTGTGATTCTAAAGTGACAATGACGTCATATGCGACCTTAAGCGAGAGGTTTGCCGTAACCCCTTTTATCACATGAGCTGTTGCGGACGCGGCTTTAAAATCACCTTTTTCTAACTCTTCTTTGAGCTTTTCAAGATTGGTATTCTTAATAAAGCTGTTAAGCAGAGTTTTATAAATTCTTGCGTTCCCTCTCACTCTGTTGAGTGCTTCTTCGTAGTCAACATATTTCTTGAGTTCCGAATCCAGAATTTCACCGGATGACATATAACTCCCCCCCTGTTCGGTTTGAATAATATTTCCCGAGTCTTTATTCACGGTTTTTTTATAACTAATAGTATTAATAGTATTACGGCCCGAATTTGAAAGTTCTGAACAATAATCAGCAGCTTTTTTGATTTCTCCAACGCCTGCTGTTTGAGTATTTTTTATCTCCGCAGTAAAGCTGTTTTCCGTATAGCTATTTGACGCATTATTTGCTACATTATCCTTCGTTAAGCCTTTATTGAGCATACTTTGGCGTTCATTTCCGCTACGATCACAGGTTTTTAGCGGTATTGCAAATGAAAAATCACTTCCTTTGCCGGGCTCGCTGGACACAGAGAACTTTCCGCCCATCATCTCTACAATGCTCTTGCTTATTGCAAGTCCGAGCCCAGTACCTCCATATTTCCTTGAAATACCACCGTCAAGCTGTTCAAACGGCGTAAACAGTTTTTTCATTGCATCTGACTTTATACCAATGCCTGTGTCAGTCACTCTAAAACCAATAAACGCCATTTTAGCGTCCGTATATAACTTATCAACGTGAAGACCAATCTCCCCTCCTTTGGGAGTGAATTTGATTGCATTTGACAATAGATTAATAATGATCTGCGAAATCCGTTTTTCATCACCGTAAAAAAAGCCTTTTGCATTCGAATCAAAGTGTACCTGAAAATCCTGATGTTTTTCTCCGGCTTTTTCCAACATAACTTCTTCGATGTCCCGAATTGCCTTATCCATATTGAACAACCTGTCAGTTATGATCATCCTCTTAGACTCGATTCTTGACATGTCCAGGATATCATTGATTATCAGGAGTAGCTGCCTGGCGGAGTTCTCAATCCTCGTAATGCATTCAAACGCCTTCTCAAGGTTATTTGCGCTCGCACCAATCTTCGTCATTCCAATGATGGCATTCAACGGCGTCCGAAGCTCATGGCTCATCCTTGACAAAAACTCGCTCTTCAACCGGCTTGTCGCTTCCGCCATTTTTTTTGCTTCTATCAATTTGATCTTACCCATTTTCTCTTCAGTTATATCTATAGAGAAATGAAAATGAGCCTGTCGTCCATCAATCCATTCAATGAGTGAATCATTGTTTCTAAAATACTTCCCGCTTTCTTCGATGTATTCTTCCCAGATATAATGCTCATCGGGCGCCAATCGCAAAGTCTCTTTCGGGCAAACATCACACTGACCGCCACTCTTTTTCCTGAGACCCTTCCAGCATGTTGCGCCTGTGGCGTCATCCTCAAGAGAATACTCCTCTTTCATACGTTTATTTACATATAGTATTTCAAATGTTTCAATATCAGAAACAAAAACACAAGCCTCTAAGTTGTCAAAAATCCTGCTCAAAACTCGCAAATAGGCTTCGGTTGTTTCTTTTTTATCCATTCGCTGTCTCCCGGAATCAATGAATAGTCATCACGACTGTACCTGTCGCCAACTTGTCACGAATCTGTCATCGTGATGACTAACGCGCCGAAAGCAAGTAGCCGGCGCGCGCCCGCTTCGCAGGCGTGAGGCGAGGGGAACCGCGCTTAGCCGAGCCGACAGATTCGTAATAGTAACTGTATTGCCTAATCGAAGCTTTATTGCATGATCGTAGCTGAATTGCATGATCGTAGCTGAATTATGTGATCGTAGCTGAATTACGTGATCGTTGCAGTATTACGTGATCGTTGCAGTATTACGTGATCGTTGTTGTATTACGTGATCGTTGCAGTATTACGTGATCGTTGTTGTATTACGTGATCGTTGCAGTATTACGTGATCGTTGCAGTATTACGTGATCGTTGTTGTATTACGTGATCGTTGTTGTATTACGCGATCGTTGCAGTATTACGTGATCGTTGTTGTATTACGCGATCGTTGTTGTATTACGCGATCGTTGCAGTATTACGTGATCGTTGCAGTATTACGTGATCGTTGTTGTATTACGTGATCGTTGTTGTATTACGCGATCGTTGCAGTATTACGTGATGCTGTCTATAACGACGCCAAATTGTTGTTGCACTGTGCGAATCATTCTTCTTTGTTCAAATGCTTTATTATTATCTCAACATCCATACCTTCGCTGTATCCTCTCAAAGTATCAGCCATTGCCAGTATGGTATTGGTAAATATCTTTTTTACATATTTACCTATTGGAACATCCTCGCCGTCAAACCTTATCGTTATTTCTGTACTTTTCTCCATCACAAAAACGCTCCATTCCTATTTCTATTGTCCTTCAATTCATACCCAAATTATTCCGATTCATATCAAAATCGTCCCGATACCAAGCTTAACTTGACTTACAACATGTGATAATTTTCACACAGCATTGACAAATGGCGGCTTATCCAGCATCAGCTCTCACTTACGACCGGCTCGCGGTTAACATCTGTTAACGTCTAGTACCGGCTCACATTCAGATCGGAATCAACAAACATAGCGCCACTGACTCCTCCGGCTTCATTAAGAAATTTCTCGCCTTCCTCCTCGCCCAACACAAACGCAGTCGTTGAGAAAATATCCGCCCTGGCCGATAGGTCATCCACTATGGTGACAGAAATACACTTATCAGCCGGCATTCCTGTCTTCGGATCCAGGATGTGGCAGTATCTCCTCCCCCCTTGTTCAAAATACCTCTCATAGTCGCCGGATGTGACAACTGATTTATCAATAACGCTTATAACCTCAATAACACCGTTTGTGTCACGTGGGTGCCGTACTCCAACATTCCAAGCCGTTCCGTCCGGTTTTGAGCCCAGCGCGTAAATGTCGCCTCCCGCATTTACTATACCGTGGCGAATCCCATTCTTCCTAAGTTTGTCAACTGCTCTATCGGTCGCGTAACCCTTTGCCACTGCTCCGAGATCTATCACTACTCCGCTTTTTACCCTGATTGCCGACGCCTCCCGGTCAATCTCAATATTTTTAAAGTTGCCGACAGCCAGCGTTTTACCAAGTTCATCGTCATCAGGCACGCGGCCTCCAGACTGAAAATCCCACAAGTCGCTCACAGCGCCAATTCCAATGTCAAACGCTCCGTTGCTCATATAACCGAAGTTCACAGCCATCTCCATTATTTCCATCACTTCATGACTGACGGGGATCCACGCGCCTTCCGCGTTATTAATGCGATAAACGTCGCTTATATCAGGATTTGACAGGTTTTTTGCTGCAAATCTGTCTGAAAGATCGCATATTCTTTTAAACTCCTTTTCCGCTTCAACAGCGGCAGACTCTGCGCCACTCTGCGAGTCGGAATACAAAGTCAACATAACGATGGTGTCCATAGAATAGAACTCATACTTGTACTCACTTAGGCTGTCAGCGTAAGTCTCAATCCTAGCCGGCTGGCACCCTGACACAAGCGCCGTGGCAGTCGAGACTGCCAAGAATACCGCAGCCGCAAAGACTGCTATGGCTGCCGGGGTTGCC
>WRNQ01000085.1 GCA_009776565.1 Synergistaceae bacterium
CCTTTTGAAAGGGGGTGTCCCGAAGGGACGGGGGTTTGTGCACCGTAACCACAATCACCGCTATTAATAATCGTTCGGGTTGGCGGGCGTCCNCCCCGTCCGCCTGCGGGCGCGCCGCCCTTTTGCGGAGGGGAATGTCCGCTACGCGAAGCGGCAGTTTCACGAGCAGCGTTGGTCAATGGTTATTAAAAAGGGCGGGTGTGTAACCCGCCCCTACAGTCTTTAACGTCTTTTACTGTCTACTGTCTACTGTCTACTGTTTACTGTCTACTGTCTACTGTCTACTGTCTTTTCAGGACAAACGGCGCGGATGCCATAAGGGCCAGCGCGAGATACACGTAGCCTGCGTTGCAACCGCCTCCGCCTCCGCCTCTCTTTTCAGAAGCAAGGAATATTGCAGCTATAACATTTCCGTCTGCAACTCCGTCGAGGTCAAACTTGCCGCCGTCCTCTATGAATACCTTTAGTTCATAGGTCGCAGCCGGGTCTATCTGTCCGGTGAAAACCGAGCCTCCTGAGAGCAGCGTGAAGAATCCGCCGTCAAAATTGGGCAAGACGCCCGTATAATCAAAGAATTCTCCTTCGTCGCCCGAGACTAAACCTATCAGGGATATCTCATTGGGGAACGCCGCTAACAGCTCTTCGCCTGTCATCGTGAACGTTAATTCCGCAACGCGTCCAGCCGGCGTCACAGTTCCTTCAAATACCGGGATGATATTTGTATCGACGCGGCCCACGCCAAGCAACCCTTTGGCTATCGTTTCCGCCATTTTACCCGTCAGCAAAACCTCATTGTTTTTTACTTCAAGGTTGCCCGGAGCGATATCGGTACTGGCCGCTACGCTGACAGGATCCGATGGATATGACGGGGTTGCAGCAACCGTCGAATGTTTTTGTACGGTTATATTGCAATTAGCCTCAAAAGAACCTTCAACTGTTGTTACCGTTATCGTCGTTGTCCCCGCGCTAAGCGCCGTTACTGTTCCCCCGGTTACCGAAGCTACCGCCGTATTGCTGCTGCTCCACGTCACGCTCGGGTCGGTGGCGTTTGATGGGTTCACTGCCCAGGTGAGCGGTAGAACATCGTCTATCTCCAATGTTACCGATGACGGGCTTAATGTAACTCCCGTTACAGGGTTATGTACGGTCACAGTGCAGGTAGTGATGGCAGCAGAGTTCTCTTCTGAGGTTGCGGTTATCGTAGCAGTTCCCGACGAGACGCCTGTTACGAGACCGGAAGCGTTTACCGTAGCTACCCCCGGGTTGCTGCTGCTCCACACTACATACTTATTCGTAGCGTTGGCAGGGGCATATGTCATTGTAAGCTGACTCGTTCCGGCTGTGCTGATTGTAACCTGATTTGAACTCATGGTTATTGCAGTTAGCGGGAAGTATATCTGACCCGTACCCTTGGCAAGAGCATATTGAGCAGCGTATTGTCCCGCAACAGTCGATGTGTTTGTGCTTCCCAAAGCGTCAACCTGTGCAATTACACAGTCCCAGGAAACAGCCATTGGCTTATCCAAGCTGTCCAGGTCTTTGACAACGCGAATAGATGATGCGAAACGGAAAGGTTTCCAGTCGCCCGTCGTTGCGTCTCTTACAAACAACGCGAAATTAAGAGGATTTTCATTTGAATATACTACAAAAGACACTTTATTGTTAGCGGATACATCAAGCGACGTTATGGTAAGGCTTCTNTGNGTCTCGACGTCGGAGCTGGCTATACCAAAGGCGCCAAGCTGTGTCACCGCCGCGTCAAAACTTGCCGCAGGCGCCATCAAATCCGTAAGGACATTGCCAGGCGTCTTTGTGTATTGATTGACAGTCGCGCCAAGAATATCCCAGGCAAAATTATCCTCCGCCGCCATTTCAACAAAAGCGGATACCATTAACCTGGTTGCGGGCCAGATGCTGGAAACAAGTATGTTTTCGTTATACCCATGCCCGAATTCGCTGGTGAAAGTTCCCATGCCGAACAGCCTGTTTATGAACGCCTTTGCGTAAGTGCCGCCTCCCGAACTTGAGCCAACACGAGGCTCCTGTCCATTATCATTCGTCATTCTTCCTACGCGGCGTATGCTCTCAACTCTCCAGCCCTCCGGGTCAAGCATCATTGGCGGATACGCGAGAAAATAGTTTGGAATAAATCCCAACGGGGGCGCCGTGACAGTTGATAAGGGGTCAAAATTGACAAACTCGTCGCCGCTGATAGCTCTTGGATACTGAGCTTCCATCCACTCGCCTGTAGCAACGTCGCCGCTGATAGGATTCTGTGGGAAGCGCATGTTAAGCGTAAATGACGCCCTTGTGTGACCTGCTGAGTCACGTTTCCAGTCGGCTAACCCAATATTGATGGTTACATCGGCAGACGCCCCAAATATATCCTCAACATAAGATAACCCAAGTGTTTGTCCGTTAACTTCATGATCCATGCTTCTCGGTCCTGTAGCTGCTGCCATAAGCGTATCCGCGTTGAACGCTTTGAGGGTGTTTCCGGCTACTACCTCAAAATCAGCGCTGCATTCGAACATTGTAAAAACTTTCATGAGGCGCGTGTAAGCGTTTATCCCCGTGGGGGAAGCGCCGTGACCCGGGATTGCTTTGGATTCTATGCGGATAAGTTCATCTGAACCGATATCAAGCGGCGTAACGCTCATGTTGATATCAGCGTCTTTACTTAAAAAGGGAGAAATGTCAATTGAAGCTATTAAATTTGACATTACAACATCCCTGCTGTTGTTTTCAACCTGAATAAGCGCAATAACGGAATCCGTTATAGCGTTATAGGCAACGCCTACGGAGTCGACGCTCACCACGTAAATATCAAGATTAGGCTCGTCAAACGAAACTGTCGGCCACGCGTTAATTATTCCTTTTTCGTGCAGGGTGATGCCGCCGTCGGGGGATATGCCGTATATAGGGGTCTCGCCGCCTATTCTCTTGTAGAAATTTATTCCGTACCAGTAAGGTCGTTCCTCGTCCGTGCCGAACATAACGCGGATACGATGCTTAACCGGTATTCCAAGATCCTTCAACGTCTTGAGGGCATATATCGAAGCGATGGTAGGCCCCTTATCGTCACCCGTCCCGCGACCATACATCTTACCATCACTGCCGATTACCGGATTAAGCCACAGATCAGGGGTATCCCACCCACTAGGGCTTCCCTGTCCAACCGTATCGATGTGGCCGAGGGACATTACCATCTCCGGCAATGTTGCATCGCCATATTCAATCCAGCCAATCTTGGGCTTATAGGGTGCATTAGCTGGGATAGAGAAGTCAAGGCTTACGAAAGGAGAACCCGTTAAAACCTCTGAAGGAGGAGTATTGTCGTACAAGACTTTGACGCGCCACATATTGTCTTGATCATCCGAAGTAATGCCAAGGGCGTACTGCAACATTGTAACGATTCCATCACCCGGAAAATCGGCGGAAACATAAGACGTTCCCGTAGCGGGATTAATAGTCAACTCCTCCGGATAATCTGGAAAACTCACGCTCTGAATCTTTATGCCACCAATTATGCCATTTTTGATATCCTCGCTTATTAAGTCAACCTGATCTCTTATTCTGCGATTAAGCCTGTCACCAATAGCGAACGCTGCTGTTCCGAAAACAAACGTAACGAACAGCAACAACAACAAGACACATGTAACCTTGCGCATAAAATCACACCCTTTTCTAAATAATATTATTGAACTAAAAAACTTTAATACCATTTTAACTTATTACTAAAATAATTAAACATAAATATTTTACCTGCAATGTACATTATATAACAATATAAATAAAAATTGAAATTTGTTTTATACAAAAAATATCGAAAAATTGACTCACAATCAATATTTCCCCCGAGCCCGCCGATATTAATACAATCACCAAAAGGCACATTGAAGACGCAATGTGAGAAATGAATTAGCCAGGCGACCGCAATGCAAAGCTCTTGTTTAGTAACAGTTAACAAGAATTGTTAATCCATATTTGGAAGGGGTTGATTGCATTGAGTAGGCGTATCGGGAATCTTAGATTTTTGATGAGCTTTGTTGCGATCGTAATTATTTTAACAGGTGTTTTCAGTGGCGCGATTATCGCGGAAGGTGTCCCAGCCAGACCAGGAATCAGGACACATTTGCAGAAGGACGGAAGTGTCGTGAGCTATCAAGTGATAGGAGACGAATTTCTTAACTACATAATCGATACCAACGGAAACCTGCTAGCCTTCGGTGAAGACGAAGAGCTTTGCTATGCTGATTGGATCAGCGGGAACGAATTCATGGAAAGCGTGGCGCCGCCACATGTCATTTCTGGGGAAAGTGTCAACAAATTTCATGGTTTTGTCGTTCCGAGAAACAAGAAGGTGATAGGTAGTTATGTTAAGGCGCCTGTAAACCCGCTTTGCGAAAGCGACATGCAGCCGCTGAAGACCCCTGTTCCAAAATATATTTTGGAATATGCAGGAAAACAAATGGAAGAGCGAGACGCGTCATGGAGGAAATGGCACAACGAAAAACTTCTACGGGATGAGAAGTCTGCCAAATCCCCAGTTTCTTCATTGGCGGAGCGCAATCTGGTTGTTTTCTACGTCAGATTTGAAGATGAAAGCAATATGCCTGAATTACAGCAAAAAGCACTGTCGAATACGGACATATTCAACCTCGTTTTTAACGAAGTTCGTCAGGGTTCGGTCGCCCATTATTTTAAAAGCGTCACGGACGGTGGGGTGAAATTCATTCCCGCCAAAGAGACGGAAGGCGCCAGAGATGATGGGATAATCAGAGTAACAATACCCGGTTCTAACAAAAATTGGAAAGATGACTTTCCAACTTTTAGAAAAGACGTCGTCACGCCGGCATTGGCAAAGGCGGCGCCGTTTATAAATCTCGGGGATTACAGCGACGGACCTAATTTGAGCAGCGAGGAACTTTCAATAGTTTTAATAATTCATGGATATGAATCCGCTAACAGCAGTGCGCCCGGAGTCTGGGGACACGCCTCTTATGGCGGGAGCCTTGGAACAATTGATAATATTGATGTAACATCATATTGTGCTTTCGGAGCTTTTCATGCGAAGGGAACCGATCCGCAGCCTTTTACGGCTGGGATACTTGTTCACGAGCTTGGACATCATTCGTTTGGTTTCTATGATTTGTACAATATTGGCAATAATAGAACGAGGGGTATAACAGATTATTGGTCGGTGATGGGTATGGGGACCTGGGGAGCGTTGCAGGGTGAAGCTAACGGCTCGACTCCGACGGGCATTGACGCGTACCATTTGTCAACCCTTTTCCCGCCTACAGCTACAGTCAGCGCCGCAGACCTTGCTTCAGGGCAGCAATTTTCGCTTACCGGCGCCTCACAGTTCATCAAATTGGAAACGGCGTTTCCAAAACAATATTTTCTGCTGCAACCCCGAGGAAACGTAGGATACGATCGCGGAATCCAGAAGAGGATAACTTCCTGGAGCAATCCGTCGGGCGGTCTTATGATTTACCATATTGACGAAGATAAAGCGCCTGAGAGCACATGGCATCTTGGACTCAATAATGACTGGGAAAAGCATCCATTCATTGATATTGAGGAAGCTCACGGAGGCCAACAGCATTTGCAAATGAACTCTTCAGTTATAACTGCCGATGATCTTTTTTATGGGTCAAAAAACAAATTCGACGGTTCAAGCGACCCCAACAGTAATTTGTACGACAATGTCTCTGCTGTAACGCAGAATATAGCTTCTGGCGTATCCGTCAGTGAAATTACCGCAAATGTGAGCGGTCAGAATACGCCGGATGGGCGCGTAATAGTGTCGTTCAGAGTGGGAGCGAATAGTCTTATTGGAGTGCCAAATATAAACACATCCATTCTTCCGGGCGGTACTCCAGGTGTAGCTTACAGTCAAACGCTTGACGCCAGTGGAGCGACGCCAATAACCTGGTCAATTGAGAACGGCGCCCTGCCAACCGGCTTGACGTTGAGCAACGCCGGATTGATTTATGGTACTCCAACGGCAGTTGGGACGTTCAACTTCACGGTCAAAGCGGCAAACGCGTATAGTAGTGTCACAAAGCCCTTAAGTATTGTTATCAGCGCTCAAACGGGCATGATAACGGTTCAGCCAAAGTCAGTTTCGATAGTTGTAGGTGAAACTAAAACTATTGTAGCGACTGTCACACAATCAGGCGCTACGAAACAAACTTTGACGTGGAAAAGCGACAATACATCAGTAGCAACCGTAAACGCTTCCGGCATAATAAGGGGAGTGAGTGCGGGAAAAGCAACAATTTCTGTAAGTATAAACAATGGCGAATCCCTGGACTCGTGNGCCGTTGTGGTTACGAACTCCAAGCTGATGTTCAGCAATCCTCAGTATTCTACAAATTTGGATTATGCAGCTTCAAAGATGGTCGATATTAAAGCAACCGATCTTGAAATATCGGGAGGAAAAGTTATCATAAAGAANTCGGTAACTGAAGCAATTGCTATTAGCCAGCTTAGAGCCAGCAGTTCAGGATTTGAAGTTGTTTCNCTTCCNTGGTTTGAAGCAGCAGCCCAGGATAATGGAGTAACTGCTGTTAAAATCCCGGTAAACGGAAAGCAACTCAATGTCAACTACGCAAGAAATATAATGCTTTTGAAGATATTATCCGGAAGCGTTGGGGAATTCCTGGAATATGCGGGTTCGGAGGCTGATTATGGCGACGGAAGATTTACACTTTTTGCACAAGGAAGTGAAACTCCATACTCAGGTTATTTAAATCCAAATGATTCGTATGATTTGGTAATATTTATCAAAGATGGAGGAAAATATGACCTTGATAAAACTGCAAACGGAAATGTAGTCGGTTCGCATGCAATTGTTTCCAAAACTCAATCCGTCAATGATGGAACACAGACGGGAAGCGGAGGCGGAGGCGGCGGGTGCAGTACGTTTGGATACTTCGCGTTCGTCCTTCTGGGAGTCGTGCCATTAGCGCGCAGGAATAAACATTTCAGGGCGTAGCTCAAGAGGCGCGCAGCTGAATTTGTTACAGCCGATGAGTTCTGGGGGGCGCTTTCTTGCTGAGATTGCCGCCGCCCGGATTGCGTTTGCTTAAAACCACTGAATTTACTTAAGTAGCTTTTTT